>JBLFWU010000034.1:0-29092 GCA_047610985.1 Nitrospinales bacterium
AATTGGATAGCCTCAGAAAAGAAAGAAACCAGAGTCTCGCAGATCATGAGTCGAATCGCACCCGTCTTGACACCGATTTCAGCCGAAGAGATCAAATATTCAGGGTAAAGTTTGATGAAATGACCGAGCTCATGGAAAAACTAACAGCGGAAGAAAAAGGAATATCAATCTACAAAGAAAAAGCATACAAATCTGCAAAAGCAAAACAAGAACAAATCAAAAAAGTATCTGCACAACAAGCAAAAAAGAATCAGCAGTTACTAAGACTTTCAAAATCTATAGAAAACGAGAAAAAACTATTCAAAACCCAGCTCCAGGAAGACTTCAAAACAAAAAAGGAAGAGTTGGAATACGAGTATCAGAGACGATCTGAATACCATATCCGCCGACTCGAAGAATTCGAAGAGGATGAAGAACGTCTTGGACGAGAAAATGAAAAACTGCGAATTCGTGAGCAAGGACTCGCTCTCGATGCTCAGAAGAAAGCAGACGAACAAACCAAAAAAAGATTTGCCGAACTTGAAAAGCTGGAAAAAGAATATTCCAAAAAGCAGAAATTACTCAATAAGCAGGAAAAAGAAAATGACCTGGAAAAAGCTTTACTATTAAAAGAAATGCGCGGTATTGAAGGGGGAAAGTTTGCAGTAGACCAAATTAAAACCGCAGCAAGAACCCAGGAAGACCTGTTAAAAAGAAAACGCAAACTACTAAAGGCTATGGAAGATGACCGCCCAAAAGTTGAGGACGAAATAAAAGAGAAACTCCTCGAACTTGAGCAAGAGTTTGAAGGGGAACACGAGAAACTGGCCGAACAAAACGAAACACTCCTGAAAAACCAAAAACGTCTACGAGAAAAAGAAGAAACTCTTGTTGAAAGAGAAACAAATGAACTGAGCCTTATCAATCGGGAATTCGAAGAATTTAAAAACTCTCTCGAGGTAGGGCAGATTGAAAAAGAAATGGTTCTGGATAAAAGGGAGGAAAAAATTGAAGCCGAGGAACAAAAAGTTCTAGAACTTCAACAGAAGCAAATGTCTGAAGAAAAAGCCAATCAGACAAAGAACGAAGAAATCGAGGCAGAAGTCATGGCTGAGTTGCAAGAAATCCAGTTGATAAAATCGGATGTCGTGCAACATCAGGTTGAGGTGAAAAAATTTCTTGATGAGTTTCAAACAACTTACGGCAAAATCCTTCAGACACAGAGCTCTGAATATGAAGATTTTAAAAAGCGTATAGGGACCATGGAAGAGGAGGCCACACGACTCACATCCAGCTTAAAGGAAAAAGAAAAATTAGTTTTGGAAGAGACTGCCACTTCAGAAAAAGTTCTTCAAGAAAGGTTAAAACAACGCGAATCGATGGTAGAAGTGATGGAAAAAGATTTGCGGGGACGGGTTCAGGAATATCAAACCTTCGTTCAAGAACTGGCAGACGTTAAAAACTCAATGAATGAAGAAGACCAATCACGAAAAGCCGAGCTACTGGAAAGTCTTTCTCATTATGAAGATAAGCTGTCCCATCTTGGCAAAGCATTTGAGGAGCTTTCTGAAGCCTTTCAAGTAGAAAAAGAAAAAGGGCAGATAGAAATTGTTTCCGAACAAGATGAAAAAAAACCTTTGGAATACGATGATGCACTAGCCAAAGCCGAATGGCCTTTAGCTATCCGCCAATGCCTAGGTTCTGCTAGTGTAAGTGAACAAAATGCCCACATCACCGAATATCTTTACAAATTCAGCGAAAAATGGGAGGAGTGGATCAAGGTTCCCGACGGAATATTTTTGATGGGGCATCCACGACAAAAAGATTCTGCGCCACACCGGGAAACAACAATCAAAAAGCCCTTTTTAATAAGGAAGTACCCCGTAACAAATGTAGAGTTTTATAAATTTATAAACGAAACCCAATACAAAACAGAAGCAGAGACTCTTATTGAGGCAATCGTTTATCACAATGGCAACATGTCATTAAACGGTAGTAGCGGACCCAATAGAAATTCATCTTATTCAAACCCCAGCCTAACTCCAGATAAAAATGCTTTTTGGCTTTGTCCTAATGGGCAGGCTGACTCTCTTTATGGGAAGCACTGTCACCCTGTGACACAGGTAACGTGGAATGATGCAAAAGCTTTTTGCAAATGGCAAAGCGAAGCTACCGGGCAAACCATTCGCCTTCCCTTTGAAAAAGAATGGGAATACGTCGCCAGCAATTTCGGCAAAATGGATACCAATCAATTCTTCTGGGATGAGGATAGAGTCGTCGAGTTTTGCAATATTGAAGAAACTGGTATTTGCGGAACCTTACCGGTGGACCATTTTCCGGAAAATGAACACTGCGGAGGAGTCGCAGGCTTATACGGAAATGTTTTCGAGTGGGTGGAAGACACAAAAAATCTTCCTGAAAATGGGCGTAATAGCATGTCCAATGGTCTGACTTATAAAATTGCCCGGGGCGGAAGCTTTATTACACACTTTAAACATATTGCGCCCTGGCGTCGCATTTCTTTCATTAAAAGTTATTGCACTTCATTTCTTGGGTTTCGTACAGTTTGCGAAGATGTATAGGGCCTCCTATACCTTGATCCCATTCGAAAAAATTGATATAAATACTTCTCATTTACACTCAGCTAAAATTATTTTCAGGAGGTCGAAATTTTGAATAAGCCCTTAGTCGGAATCGTAATGGGAAGTGACTCAGATTTCTCAATAATGGAAGAAGCCAGCAAGGTTCTTGAGGAATTTAACGTTGCCCATGAAGTGTTGGTAACTTCTGCTCACCGCACGCCTGAACGCACCCGAAAATATGTTCAAGGGGCTAAACGAAGAGGTCTTCAAATTTTTATTGCCGGAGCTGGTGGCGCAGCGCATCTTGCTGGTGTGATTGCCGCCGAAAGCACATTACCTGTTATTGGGGTTCCCATTAATTCCACACCATTAAACGGACTAGACTCACTCCTATCAACCGCACAGATGCCAGGAGGAATTCCTGTTGCAACGGTAAGCATTGGAAAATGGGGAGCAAAAAACGCAGGACTTCTTGCAGTTCAAATTCTCGCATTAGCAGACGTCAAGCTTGCCAACCAACTTGTAAAGTATAGGAAGCAACAGGCCAAAGCAGTCGAACTCAAAAGTAAAAAGTTGAAAACACCTCATGCCGCAAATTTTAAAGGTTAGTTCATGGGAGAGCGCTCTCTCCGAGACAAGAAAGGTCCTGAAGGCAGGAGGGATTATAGCTTTTCCCACAGACACATTTTATGGTCTGGGAGTGGATCCGTATAATAGAATTGCTGTGGATAAAATTTATGAAATAAAAGGTCGTGATTCGGAGAAACCACTTCTTCTCCTCATTGACTCCGTTTCAAAATTAGAAACCCTTGTTGAAGAGCCCTCGGCCGCTTGCATCAAGCTTATGCAGGCCTTCTGGCCAGGGCCCTTAACACTTCTTTTTAAGCCCAAACCCTCTTCAATTCACGAGAATATTACTGCGGACTTAATTGGAATAAGGCAACCAGGAAACCCGATCACCCAAAAGGTTTTATCCGCATTGGATCACCCCTTGACTGCACCCAGCGCAAATATCAGCGGAGGTACTCCGGCAACAACTGCGCAACAAGTTCTAGACACCTTTGGAGAAAAGATTGAGCTCATACTTGATGCAGGTGAGTGCAAGGGAGGAAAACCTTCTACCCTGATTAATGCCACTGACACCCCTGCTCGACTCATTCGAGCAGGAGCAATAGACTTTGAAGCTATCCAGGAATGTTTAAAAGGATGTCTGCAAACTCAGGAGTCTTTATGATATTCGGCACAGGATTGGACATCATTGAAATAGACAGAATAAAAAACTCTATAAAGAAATACTCGCCAAAATTTGAACAAAGAATATTCACAACCACCGAAATTGATTATTGCCAATCTCAAGGAGACCCCGCCAAACATTTTGCGGCTCGGTTTGCCGTAAAAGAAGCGGTATCAAAATGTCTGGGAACAGGAATTACAGGAGCCTTAGGATTTCAAGATATGGAAGTAATTAATGAAAAAACAGGGAAACCAATATTAATAATGATAGGAAAAGGCAAAGAACTTTTCGAAAAGCTTGGGCTTAAATCCATCCACATCTCCATTTCTCACGACAACACCCATGCAATCGCACATGCCATTGCGGAACAATAAGCAAACTCTTGAAACCCATTCGGCATTTCCTTGAATACATTCTCGTCCGTATTCTTATACTAGGGGTAACCCCTCTCTCGCAAAAACAGGTGGTTATTTTCGGTAGATGTTTAGGGGCCCTGGTCTTTCGTTTTTCTGGAAAACGGAAGAAAGCAGCTTTCACAAACATGGATATTATGTTTTCTGACAGCTACTCGTCAGACCAGAAAAAACAAGTCGTAAAAAATTCTTTTGAAGCTCTCGCTGTTTCAGCCGTGCAAAGTGTTTGGGTCACCGCCAATACTGAAGAAAGAGTTCACAGCTTAATAGAAGGAGAACCCAAAGGTCTCGATATCCTTAAAAAGTGTCTTGAGAAAAAGAAAGGGATATTTTTCTTAACCGCACATTACGGCAACTGGGAGATAATGGGTCTACACCACGGCTTACTAGGAATCTGCCCTTTATCTTCTATTGTACGCAAACTGGACAATCCCTATCTAGATACATTCGTAACCAAATTAAGAACCACAACCGGCAACCAGGTATTTTACCGTGATGATTCACTTTTAAAAATTGTTCGAGCGTTGAAAAATAACGGTAGTGTGGCCGTGATGATGGATCAAAACACAGCAAGGGGCGGCTTGTTCGTAGATTTTTTTGGAGTGAAAGCTTCTACCCCGCGAGCGGTGGCACAACTTAGTTACAGGATGGGTACACCTGTTTTACCTTTATTTTGTTATCCTACAGAAAAAGGCACTTATAAAATTGAATACGGCCCTGAGCTCATCCTTGTAAAATCGGAAAACAAAGATCAAGACATACTAAACTGGACTCAGAAAATGCAAACATTTATAGAATCTGTTATTCAAGAAAACCCCACACCCTGGATGTGTGGTCATCGACGCTGGAAAACTCGTCCATCAGAAGAAAAGAAAATTTATTGAGCCTGAATAACCAATGAAATGTCCCGCCTGCGAAAACGAATTAACGGAACACAAAGTTTCAGGTATTCAAGCTAATGTCTGTAACGGCTCTTGCGGGGGGCTATGGTTTCATCATGCCCAGATAAAAAAAATTGAACGTCTCAAACCGGGAGCAGGATCTTCACTTCTTCATTTTGAAGTAGCCGATGGAGTAAAAACCTATCGTGGATCGGAGCACCCTTGCCCTCATTGCAAAACTACCTTATTGTATCGCCATTTTTTTAGTCGCAAATTCGACACAGAGGTCAATCAATGTTCTAAATGCAGTGGATTCTGGGTTGATGTGGGCGGACTTTCTAAAATTATACAATCACAACAAGAAAAAAAGGAAAAGGATCTTGAAAAATATTTTATAGCAATTATCAATGAAAAAATTTCAGGGATGAACCTCGCGAGCCAAGACATGGCACAAGCAGCAGAAATGATAACTTCAATTTTCGTTTTTTTGATACCAGACTTTCAATAAACGCTACTCTCAAATATCCTTACCTGAATCAAACTTATCAAACTAAAATTGCACAAGGAAAGATGATATAATTTTCCATCTTTTTCATATATGGGTAAATCTCAAACTAAACTGATAAAATTCTTTAATTAAAAAAATGGAACAAGCTTCTCCACTAAAACCTACCTCTGTTTGGTCCAAATTATTTTTCCATACAACCTTACTAGGCGGAATTTACTTTGTTTTAGTTCTCATCTGCTATCCGGTGTTGATCAATGCTGACATAAAATCTTCTGGGGATGAAGCCTATCACTTTCGCCAAATCTTGGAATTTTTGGAAGGAAGGTTTTTTTTATACTATGACAATGTAACATATCATGGGAACTTAGAAGGGCTCGCAGCCATTCCTTTCTTCTGGGTTTTCGGTATAAATTCCATGGCTTTCAAGCTCCCTACAATCCTATTCTATGGTTTGTTCATCTGGTCCTCTTTCGTTCTAGCAAGAATAGTCAAACCTTCGATTGCATGGATATGGTTAGCACTACTCCTCTTCCCCTCAACAGTAATAGTAAACCACATCCTCACATACAACTATTGTAATTCGTTGACATTTTTCTTAGCAAACCTGATTCTCATTTATTTTTATAAATACAAAACAGACTCTGGCAATCCCACACTAAACGTTAGTCTATTCGGCTTCTTTTGCGGACTCTCCATCTATGTTTATGCATATTCAATCATATATGTCTTTCCTGTTTTCATACTTATTTGCTTGACCCACCCTAAATGGGAAAGCATTCGTTCCATTATAAATTTTCAAACGGTGAAACAAGCTTTTCAAAACCTTGATTCCAGTAGAGCTATTTTTATTCGAGTACTTGATATCCTAATCATCTGTTTTTTTATGGCAATTGCCTTTGCCTATACCTTTGGAGGTTTTGGTTTAGATATTGCTGGAGTCTCTTTATTGCAAATAAACAATCTTTATAAACCTGTCCTTCAATGCCTGGGTTTATTAGTAATAAGGTTTATAATTTCAAGGAATAACGTTTCATTGTATAAGGACAAATTAAATACCTATTTACAATTAATGGATACAGAATCAAGACAGGTACTTTACTATGGGGGGGCAGGGTTTCTATTGGGAATGTCACCTCGGATAGTAAGCATTCTTTCTGGAGATGTTTCACGAGGAGGTCAGGGGCTCGACATGGACTTCTTGCCAACCAAAATGGTTTCTCATGCTGTAACACTTTTTACAGATGCTGTTCCAAGAAGTCTTGACCTAAATTTCCTATTTAAAAACCAATTTCAGGAAGGCACCTTGGGTCATGCCTCATTGTGGCATCCCATACTGGCCTTAGCAATCGCCGGGGTCACTTTACTTGCCACCATTTCGTTCATAAAAAAAAATAAATCATCTGTTTTGAAAATGACGAAACTACATCAATTAGATTTTCAAGAAGGTTTATTTTTCATTCTTTTTCCAGCCACTTTACTTGCTTCTCTTATCGTCACAATGAATGGACCCGATATCCATTATTTAGCACCCATGCACTGGCTTGTGACATTTTATGTATCCCTTTATTTACTCCAAATCAAAAGCAAGTCAAAATTTCTTTTTGCTTTTGCACTAGTATCATGGATCGCATTTTACGCAATCAATAATTTCATCAACTATCATTCCGCAGGATTAATGGAAAAAGGGAAAGTTGTAAATAAAACAAATCCGGTCTTGGAGGTTATTGAATTTATGAAATTAGAAAAACTTTTCTGGATATACACCAACTATAATGATGTAGGTAGGATTCCCATATTAAGTAAAGGGGCAATATTTGCGGCCGAAAATGCGGCATCCGTGCGAGGAAAGCGTTGGAAGTCTCAGTTGGCAACACGTCAAGACTTTGCAATCCTTCTATCTCCTATTGAAATAAAAAAGTATATCAGCTTCCTTAATGACACGAAAATTAGCTATCAAAAGAAATATTGGAAACATTATACCTTGCTTTGGAAATTCGAAGGGAATCCTACAGCCATCAATAAACTACGTACGCTTGTAGATTAAATTCCATTTGTTTGAATGATCTACGGCGATTGTGTTTTCTGCCCAGTCGACATTTTTAAAATCAATTACTTCTGGAGAAATTCTCTTAGAAATGCTATAAATCTTACAATTTTCATGGCAAAAAAGATATGGCAGTAGGGATCTTGGGCTGGATCGTAGTTTTTTGAGACCAAATATCCTATCCTGAGATCTTGTATTTCATCCAAAATTTATCCAGTTTGACACCCCCTAGTTATCACCTTCAACATTTGAAAATTCGAAAAAAGCATGACCAATAAAAACACAAAAAGTAGGGTTATTATTCTTGGTGCTGGTGCTACTGGCTTATCCGCAGGCCTCCGATTTGTAAATAGAGGTTATGAGGTTTTCATTTTAGAGAAAGCCGATCATGCAGGGGGTCTCGCTAAAACTATCACGCGTGGGGATTATCGGTTAGACATAGGTCCACACCATCTTTTCAGTCAAAATGAAGCTATATTAAAAGAAATTATTGACCTCTTCGAAAAAGATGAACTGACAGTATTTAACCGCGATGCACGACTTTATTTCCATGACCGATATTTGGACTATCCACTCACTGCAAAAAATGTTTTATTTCACATGGGATTCAAACATGCCCTTTTAAGCTCTACAAGCTATATTTGGACAATTATCAGGCAACTATTCATCAAACAAGGGAATGACGAAACTTTTACAACCTGGATAAAAAATAACTTTGGTAGTTATTTATATAGAATTTTTTTCAAGCCTTATACAGAACAGTTTTGGGGTATCCCTTGCGAAGAACTTTCAATTGACTGCATCCCGCTCGCTTCAAAACTGTCTTTTATGAAAACATTGAAGTTGCTTTTTTTGAAACGCTTTAATAGTGAAAGTCTTTCTGTTGCCGAACGGGATACAACACTTACACTTTACTACCCTAAAAAAGGGGTGGGTGAAATAGTAAAGAAAATGCAAGCAGCCTTTCTTGCCAAGGGTGGAAAAATAGAGATGGGCTGTAGCCTTTCTAATTTATCCTGTAATGAGAACAATACTTTCACCGCACATTACCAATCCAACATTGGAGAAAAAGTCGAAACTACAGCAACACATGTCATTTCTACTATTCCAATCCCAAGTTTAGTTCAGGTTATGACACCAGCCGTTCCTGCTGAAATCATCGAAAGTGCTAATAAACTGGAATATTTGTCGACTATTGTCTTGTATATTGTCATTACAGATCGTGATATTTTTGACTGCGCATATCTTTACCTGATTAATCGCCCCTACAACAGGGTTAGTAATGTTAACCGTTTTCACTCTGACCTATGCCCCAAGGGAGAAAATATGCTTGCCCTTGAGATCACTTGTCATTTTAACGATAGCGTATGGAATAGTAGTGACGACGAGTTATTCGAATTGTGCATCCCCCACCTGAAAGCAGACGACTTTATTGATGAGAGTGAAGTAAAGCAGTACTTCTCCATTCGAGTTAAAAGTGCCTATCCTTTTTATCGATTAGGCTATAGAGAACACTTGGGGAAAATACGTGAGTATTTTGAACGTATGCCTAACTTAGTTATCGCTGGCCGCACAGGTGCTTTCAAATATATGGATATCGATCAATGCATGGAGGATACGGCTAAACTCGCAGACCGCTTTGACAAGGATGGTACTTTTTAGCACAGCTAGAGCGGGTTTATTAGATTTGCAAATAGTCCATTTATGAACGAAAACAATGAAATTGTAAAACCCGTTTGTGTCTTTTGCGGAAATCCTTTGTCGGTTCCGCTGTTAAGAAACATCTCCGCAAATGAAATTATCTGTAATCTCTCTGAATGTGCAGACTGTGAGATCGGTATGGTGCACCCCTTGCCTTCCGACCAGAAACTTTCGGACTTATATTCCACGGGAAATTACAGAACGGATGGAGGAACTAGGTTTAATTTTCTCATAGAGTATTTAATTTATTTAGGAAGCGTTGTTAAACGCAGGCGCATAGAAAAATATTCCCGTAAAGGAAAAATACTCGATGTAGGTTGTGGGCGAGGATTATTTATGGATATTATGCGCCAAGGAGGATGGGAAGTTGAAGGATCCGAACTCAACAAGGAAACCGCTTCGTATGCCGAGCAAGTATATGGCCTGAAGGTTTATCCTGGGAAAATCACCGATCATTCTTTAGCACCCGAGAATTTTGATGCAATTAATGTTTGTGGAGTACTAGAGCACTTAAAAGAACCTGATGAAGTACTCACGGAGTGCCATAAGCTGTTAAAAAATGACGGACTTCTGGTGGTTCTTGTGCCAGACATTAGAAGTTTTGAGTTCAAACTTGGAAAGGAAAACTGGTTCCATCTTGACCTCCCCTTTCATCTATTCCATTTTTCCGAAAAAGGACTAGTTCAGCTTTTGCAGAAAAAAGGTTTTAAAGTAAAAAGGATCAAAAGATTTCACCTGGAATACAGCCCCTTTGGCTGGCTGCAGACATTACTCAATCTTTCAAAAATAAAATTTAATTTATTCTACGATCTGCTCAAGTCTGGAAACTTAAGAGGAGAAAAAATGGGAGAGGTTAAATCTAAAGATATTTTCGCAACCCTGATATTACTACCAATATACTTCCCTTTAGCTTTTATATTTTCTATTCTGGAACCCATCCTTTTCAGACGGGGAGGAATTATCCAGATTTATGCCTCTAAAGAAAAAAATTAATTTCAAAACAAGCATTAAGAATAACAAGAGCCGAGCATAACCTGTTACTTAAAATCCAAACTTTTCGATTTATTAACCATTGTCTGTTTGAGTAAAGAGATAGTGTCTTTGATACCTTGTTTGATATCCCCTTTAAAAACGAATTTTTCTTTATCAAGATGAGTGTTGAGCACCTCGTAAGAAAGTTGATTCATAATTTTACTATCGACAAACTCTGTCTTCAAGTTGGGGACAAATGCTTGAATGGATTCAACCATTTCCTTAACAGTGGCGTTTAGGGTTACAACATTATATACCCGCCCATCAAACATATCTCTTTTGAGAAAATGGGCAATAACCCCAATTGCATCGGTCAAATCCAGGTACGGGCGTTTTTGATCGTAGGCGGTTTTCCAAATTGTAAGAGGCTGGTCCATCACAGCCTGCCAACAAAACTTATTTATTGCAGTGTGGAATCGCATCCCCGGTGATGTGCCAAAAATAGTACCCAATCTAAGTATGACGGCACGCAAACCTTCCTCGGAGACTTTCTGTTTAACCAAGGCTTCTTCTTTTAATTTTGTGGCTGCATAAGGACTCTGCGGATTTAGCTCATCCATTTCACAGTTCTCATCAACCTGCTCTTTCTGAGTCCCATATACACTGGTTGATGAAATTAAAAACAGCTTCGCCCCTGTCGCAACACAAGCTTTCGCCACTCGTAGTGAGACTGTGTAATTGACATGCTCAACTTGCTCCTTATTGTCAAAACTCTTTGTTGCATCCGTGATAGCAGCTAAATTAATAACAGCATCGACTCCAGAGAATAATGACTCCAAGTCCAACGTTAAAATATCACCCTCGACAAAAGTGTAAAAGCCCTGCGTAGGTAAATTAAAAAGAGAGCAATAGCGTTGGGTTGTCAAGTCATCTATCATGACAATTTCAACACCGGGGAAAAGCAACGGCAACTCTCGGACCATTCGAGATCCAATATGGCCCAGCGCACCCGTAACAACTAATTTCATGGGAAGTATTTATCCAGGCAGGGTTGATAATAATCTTTGGTCAAACCTAATCCGTTAATTAAATTAACTTGCGGAGACCAATCAAGGATGCTCTTGATCTTTTTGTTGCTAATAATCGCATCACCAATATCAATACTCTTTCGTCCTTGCGGCCAGTCAACAAAGTCTACTCGGCCTGATCCTATATGCTCTACAGTCAGCTTGGCAATCTCAGCAACACTAATGTGCTCATCACTAACAGCAAAAACAACTTCACCATTAGTTTTGTCTTCTTGAGAGACAAGAATAAGCGCATTGATCGCATCATCAATAAAAGTAACGTTCCTTTTCTGCGCACCTTCACCAAAAACAGTGATCGCTTTATTTTTAAGTGCCAAGCCGACAAAATAATTATTAAAGGTAAACTCTGGACTATGAATAGACGCTCGGGGACCAAAAACATTTGAAAGCCTCACAACGGTACCTTTAAGGTTATGAGCCTGACAATAAATTAAAACATATTTTTCTGAAACACTTTTATTCGCAGAATAAATATCTCTTGGAAACTCAGGGTGATGTTCATCACTGGGTTCGTAATGCAATTTTCCCAGTTGCGTGCTGGTTCCCAAATGAACGAACTTAACTTCTGGGTTAAACCGACGAACAGCTTCCAACAAATTTATTACGCCCTTACTATTAACATCCAAATCAATCCATGGTTCTCGCATAGAAAATGAATGTGATGTTGATGATGCACAGTTAAAAATTATATCCTTGTCCGAAATAAACGCAGAAACTTGATCAAAGTTTAAAATATCATGAAAAGCCAGCTCTACTGATTCTCGAATCCCCTCGACATTATATATATTTCCACCTGATCTCGGATCAAGGTAATCGAAGATCGTAACTTTTGCTCCCAGCTTCACACATTTGTGCGCTAGATTGCTCCCTATAAAGCCAAGACCACCTGTAATAAGAATCTTTTTATTTTTTAGTTCTGGCAATGAAATATTCATAGGTTCTATTAGTTTAAGGAGTTACAAAAAAATATAATATCATTCCCGAACCAGGAATGTCGCAGGAAACTAAGTATGTTCGCTTCATCTTTTTGCTATGAAAATGCCTCCAGAGTTCTATCAATACCTTCACTTAACGATATTTCCGATTCCCAGCCAGTAATACTGGAAAACGATTCCGAATCAGCGACAAAACATCTTTCTTCAATTGGTGACATGGCTTTGGGTGGATCAATACTTTTCACACTAATTCGTTCTCCTGTTTTTAATGTTGTGCGATCAGCTATTCTATGTAGTGCCTCAGAAATGGAGTGGCCCTCACCACTGCCCAGTACAAAATGGCTTTGATTAAGCAAAGCCATTTTTTTAGAAGCTAGAAGAAATGCTGATAAGACATCATCAACATAAATATAATCTCTGACATATTCCCCTTCCCCATATAAGGTGAGACTTTGTCCTGATATCGCACGCCGTACCATTGTATTTAGAAATCCTCTGTCGTCACTAGAACTCCTTGGCCCTGGCCCGTAAACATTTGTGAGCCTAAGAGTGACTCCACGGACAACACCCATACGGGCATAAAATTTCAAATAATTTTCGGCCATACATTTGTGAAGATCATAAATTGTAATCGGCTTGTCCTGGAACATTTCATCCACCGGTAAGGTTTCAGGAAGGCCCACTTGCGTAGAAGTTCCAGCAAAGATTATATCGGTCTGACCTCCCATATTCTTACAGTTTTCCAGCATATGCAGCATAGGAAGAACATTTGCCCTGTAATCAATATCTGGGTCTTCATCTGCCACGTACACACTTGTTTGTCCTGCAAAATGAAAAACAATATCGACTCCCTGCATAGCTTGACGCCACACTGAAGCTTCGGTGATTTCTCCTTGTATGTCTTCAACAATAGCTTGCCCATTTAAAACTGGCAAAGTAGGTTTCCTGGTAAGTCGACGCAGAGTACAGGGAATGTCCTGCAAAGATTTTGCCAGATTACTAGCCAAATATCCGGAGGCTCCTGTGACCAACACGCATTTGCCTTCCAGATGCCCTGAGATATCCATAAATTTATCTCACGCTTTTTTTAAGCGTTTCTTTTCTCAAACATGAGATGCGAACCATAATTGAGACGATGTGAAGGCTCAAAATTTTCCATCGGCAAGGGTCCCACCTTGCCAAGAATATCGTGAGTAAACTGAGCTCTATAGATCAATTTGTAGCCCAACTGATCTACAGCTTCAATAATCTCGTTAATATTTAGAAACCAGGATCGTATTTTCTTCCCATAGTAATTTTGCAACGTTACAAATGTTTTAACATCACCCGCCATAAGATCTTCCAGAACCAGAAGCTGCGGACAATAATCTATAAACGTTGCCAATAAATTTTTCCAGTCTTCAACATATTGGATAGAACTACCTGCATGCACGATATGCACGGGGCGATTAATTTCTGGCAATTGTTGGTGAAAATGAAGTTTTTTAAAATCACCCAAAATTTCTCGGCTTTTAATGCAAATTTCTTCCCCCTCTACGATATGAAACTCAACACTCTCAGAATCAGACAACGAAGAGATTAAAGGAAAAAAACTTGCAGCCATACCACCTCCAAAATCCAGTATACGCAAATCACCTTCGATAGATGACCGAAGCATACTCGCCGCAACCGGAAGAATGTAGTCTCGAGTACGTGTGACGGGGGATACTGTCGCAGAAGATCTAATATCAGCTATAGCATCTTGCGCTCGTTGTGTTACTTTACCAAGCCATACTTCATCATCAAAAGCATCGTTATCACCTGGTGCCTCTTCCCAACAATCATAAACTCCCTCCCAAACATTAAAACTTTGCATCATAATCCGAAAAACTCCTTTATGATATTTGCAACTTGACTTTGATCCTTTGGGTCGAGCTCTGGGTACATCGGCAAACTGAGCACACTTCCGGCAATACGCTCTGTATGAGGCAAAGCAAGTTCGGTATGTGTAAAGGCCGGCATCAGATGAACCGGCACCGGATAGTGTATTCCGGCTATCACTCCATGCGATTTGAGAAAATCCACCAAGGCATCTCGGCGCTCAACCTCAATTACGTATAAGTGGTACACATGCGAACATCCGGATTGCTTGCATGGTAATTTCACAGGCAATGAACTCAATTGTTTTTCGTATTGATTGGCGAGAGCAATTCGCTTAGCGTTATCTGCATCCAAATGTTTCAGTTTAACTCTTAGGATAGCAGCTTGGATTTCATCCAGGCGGCTATTGTAACCAGGAAATTGGCTAATGCGATTCTCATCCCAACCATATTGTCGTAATTTTTTTAGTTGTTCTGCCACGTCCGAGTCTGAAGTGGTTATCGCTCCCCCATCTCCAAATGCTCCCAGATTTTTTGTCGGATAAAAGCTAAAACACCCCACGTCACCAATACTTCCCACGCGAACATTATTGTATCTTGCACCGGGTGCCTGCGCACAATCTTCAATTAATTTTAAATTATTATTCCGGGCAATATCCTTGATGGCATCCATATCCGCAGGCAGGCCATATAAATGAACGACAACAATCGCCTTCGTTTTCGAAGTAATCGCTTTTTCGATAGAAGCTGGATCCAAAGTCCAATAATCTGGGTCCACATCTGCAAAGATTGGAATGGCCCCTGCTTGCGCTATAGCTGCAATTGTTGCGGTAGCAGTGTGGGAAGGGACAATTACTTCGTCACCCGGATTAATACCCAATGCACGCAACGCCAGACAAAGAGCATCGGTTCCACTACCAACGCTCACGGTATATCGCGTACCAATATATGCTGAAAGTTCCTCTTCAAAAGCCTTAACATTTCCCCCAAGAATAAAATTTCCACCTGCAAGCACATGCTGAATGGCAAGGTCAATTTCCTCTTTATGAGAGAGATATTGTGCTTTTGGATTACTACAAAGGATCATTTTCGAATAATATCAACTTGTGGAACATAGGTGATCCATTCTCCACCCGCTTCCATAAAAGAAGATTCTTTCTCCATAATTTCAGCTTTGTGATTCCAAGCAAAAAGTAGAAAACAATCTGGATATCCATCACGCAATGTTTCATATGAACGAACAGGGATGTGCACCCCAGGACTAAATTTCCCTTGTTTAATTGGAGTGGTATCAGTAATAAATTCGATCAGGTCCGGCCCAATATTGCAATAATTGAGTACAGTTGTACTTTTGGATGTTGCCGCATAACCAACAATTTTTCGCCCTGCATCCTTTTGCTGTTGCAAAATATTAACCAAATTCGCCCGTGACTCCTCACATTTATTACGGAACACCTCATAAGTAGCCTTGAGATGAAGTCCTTTCTTATCTTCATATAACAACTGGGTCTCGACAGCGGGAGAAACTGGCCATTTCCCTTTACGTGCAAGTACGTAACGCATCGATCCCCCGTGCGTTGACTGTGGCTTCACATCCACTAGTTCAAAACCATACTTGCCAAAAATATTCTGCACTGAGCGCGCAGAAAAAATAAAAACATGCTCGTCATAAATTTGGTCATATGCTGTGTTTTCAATCATGTCTCCAAGATAAGGCTCCTCAAAAATTAAAACTCCCTCAGGAGTGAGCAAATGATCGGCACCTTTTGCCACTCCATGAAGATCTGGAATATGGCACATAACGTTGGCTGCAATCAATGCATCAGCAAAACCTTTTTCAGAAACTATTTTTTCTGCTGTTTCCAGATTAAAAAAAGAACATAAAGTTTCAACACCATACGAACGAGCCTTTTCGGCAACATTTGCAGAGGGTTCCACCCCCAAGTGTCGAACATTATCTTTTGCAAAAAATTCCATCATCAGACCATCGTTACTACCAATTTCAACCACAAAGGGATTTGCGCTGGCAAGATAATTTTCCTTCACCCAATCTGCATAGGACTGGAAGTGGATGGCCATGCGTTTAGAGGTACGCGAAAAAAACGCATAGTTTTCATGAAACATTCTTTCAGGATCAGGTTGTTCCAAAATTTGCAAGGTGGAGCAGTTTTCACAAAAGCCAGGTTTCAACTCAAAAAAATATTCTGTAGCGAAGTCCTCAGATGTGAGGAATCCATTAGCAATTGGCATTTTTCCAAAGGACATAAATGGTTCAATTGCGGTTTCACATATACGGCAAGTTGGTGTCATATCTATTCCTGATTGATTCTGTTAAATATTAGGTAAGTCGGAAATTTCTTTTAGAAGTGGAAAGCCTGAATCCCGATTATGGATAATAGGGTGATCGGTTGGCCAATCGATTTTCAGATCGGAGTCACACCATAACAACCCACCTTCATCATTAGAGTCGAAATAGTCAGTGCATTTATATAAGATATCCGCTTTATCACTCAATGTACAAAATCCGTGGGCAACGCCTGCAGGTAGAAATAATTGTTGCGGGTGAGACTCAGAGAGCCTGAAACCTAGCCATTGACCGAATGTCGGGGAACCTCTTCTAAGGTCTACACCCACGTCAAAGATATCTCCTCTAACAACATAAACCAAATGTCCTTGCGGATGGTTTACTTGAAAATGCATGCCGCGCAAAACATTTTTTGTCGAATGAGAATGATTATCCTGCACAAACTCGACATCAATACCATGCTCTTTATACCGTTCTTTCTGATAGCATTCCAGAAAACTTCCTCGAGAATCCTTATAAACATCCAAGTCAATAAGCACCATGCCTGGAATTTTTGTTTCCTGAAATTTCATGCTTAAGGCCCCTCAATATAACTCGATCTAAAACAATCTTCTCTTAAAAAACAGAGCTTTATTGAATTTCGGAGATACCCACAATAATCTAGCTTGCAACACTATAATATATTTTTGGGAAGGATAAAAAAAAACTAATACGAGAAGCTTATATTTTAATTGCAGAAATACTTGAAGAGTTTAAAAAAACTACATTTCTTCGGCGATAACGGCTTTAAGCTTTGAACGCAGTCTGAAAACAGCTTTGGAGTGGATTTGTGAAACCCGGGATTCTGTAATACCTAGAACTTCCCCGATCTCTTTCATGGTCAGTTCTTCATAATAATAAAGGGATATCATCAAACGCTCTTTTTCAGGTAGAGTATCGATAGCCTTGGCAATGATCTCTTTCAGTTCGTTTAGACGGAGCGATGTTTGCGGATCGTTATCGCCTTTACCAGCCAGACAATCCAGAAGACTTTGTTGTTCGCCGGACTCTTTGGCGATTCCTAAATCCTCTAAGCTAAGGATAGGCATGCTTTTCGTTTCGTTCATGGTATGGAAAAGTTCATCCATGGTGACGCCCATTTCACCGGCGACCTCATCATCTTCAGGCGGACGGCCCAACTTATTCTGCAGTTTTTGAACAACTCCATCCAAAGCAGAGGCTTTTTGTCGTACCGATCGTGGAACCCAATCCATTGATCTCAGTTCATCAAGAATAGCCCCGCGCACCCTGAATTCAGCATAGGTTTTAAACTTGGCACCACGTGATGCATCGTATTTGTCAATCGCGTCAATCAAACCTAGCACGCCGACACTGATTAAGTCATCGACTTCGATATGTGGAGGAAGGCGCATCGCGATCCGGTTCGCAACATATTTGATCATCGGTGCGTATTCTTTAATAACCTCTTCTCGGTTCTCTACCGAGATCTCAACTTGGTTGATTGCATGTCCTTTAGTAGCCATTTATATTTTCTCTCGTTACGCCGTTTGATCCAATTGAGTGCCCTTGTCTTCTTCCTGATCTTCTTCTTCGACACTATCTTCTTCCTCTTCTTTCAGCAACATCGAACTTACTCCCCAAGCCAGCAACCCAAAAAATATCGCACCACCAATCCCGCGAAAGATTCCCGTGAAAAACGTTGCCCCCATTAAAACACTGCCTATGGATAGAATTCCGAAGGACAGTAGACCAAATGAAGCGGCCATCTTTTGTATATTAACGGGAGTCATTGGGCTTGAAAAGCACTCCTCCAAAAATAAGGTTGATTGCCTTCACCGGATTTCGGTTTCTCTTTTGAAATCTTTTCCGCAAGTTCATTGATACAGCCGCTGAATTTTGAAAAAGGGTAAATTTCCAGAAAAGCTTTTTGTTGGCGGATCGCTTTTGGAACATTAGGATCGTGTAATATATATCCCATATACTCAACAGAAACACCGCTAAGAAAGCGATCGGTAACTGCTGTCAAGTTTCTGTAAACACCTTGCGCTTCTCTTTCAGACGCAACGGAATTAACAATCAATCTGAAGTTTTTTTGCGAATGGTTGTTATGTAAAATCTTCATCAACGCATAGACATCAGTCAACGAAGTAGGCTCTGTTGTAGCAATTAGAAGCGTTTCATGCGCAGCACTGCAAAAGAAAGTTACATTAGCTGAAATACCGGCGCCCGTATCAAAAATCAGAAAGTCATATCCACGACTGACCCGATCTAACTCGTCCATGAGCATCATTTTCTTTTCGGTCTCCAATTGTGTTAACTCTTGAAGTCCGTCACCTGCTGGCAAAACATGAATACCTTCCGGACCGTGCAAGATAATGTCTTCGACATTGGATTCTCCAGACAGAACATGGCCGATATGCTTTTTGGAAACTAAACCTAAAAGAATATCGATATTGTTCAGGCCAAGATCTGCATCGACCACCAGAACTTTTTTACCTCGTTTAGATAAGGCATAAGCAAGATTAGCCACAATATTGGTTTTACCAACACCGCCCTTACCACTACTGACTGCTAGAACTCTCAAATCTGATTCGTTCATGTCACTGTATGTCATTCTTTTTAAAGTAGTTGCTTGCCCGCCCAATATCATATCTTAATCCCTTAATTTATCTTGAAATCAGTTAAAAATCAAACTTATTACCTTATCTGGTGCCGCAACTTCCAAGTCTTCAGGCACATTCTGACCTGCAGTAAAATAAGACAGAGGAATCCGGTTTCTCACTGAGAAATTAAACAATGGACCAAAACTCAAACCTTCATCAAGCTTGGTAAAAAGAACACGGTCCACGCCAAGCGGCGAAAACTGTTGATAAATCGTTGAAAACAACTTTTCCTGGGCAGTGACACTGAGAACAAGATGCGTCTCTACCCCACCGACTGCATCAAAAATCTCTTTAAGCTGCCGCGAGTAATCTTTATCCCGATGCGATCGTCCTGTAGTATCAATTAGAATGAGATCTTTATCGGAATGTTTCTTTACAATTTCGCGTAGCTCGTTTTTGCCCCCTGCTACCTCAACAGGCAGCTGCATAATATCTCCGTAAATTTGTAGCTGGTCAACAGCACCTAATCTATAAGTATCTAGAGAAACGAGAGCCACTTTTTTATTTTTACGAATTGCGTAGTCTGCGGCAACCTTGGCAATAGTTGTCGTTTTTCCAACGCCGGTCGGCCCCACGAATGCAACCATTTTTGGACCCTCCGTTTGCAGACTAATTTCACCTTCAAAGGGAATGACCTTTTTCATAAGGTTCATCGCACGCATTTTTTCTTTCGCGGGTTTCTCATCGTTCTCACCTATGGATTTCTTCAGTATCTTGGATGCCAGTTGCTCATCCAATCCGTTTTCCACCAGGTGAGAATAAGTTTCAAACTGGCTGGGCTTTAATCCCAAAGCCTGAGCTTGACCCTTCTCACTTAAAAGATTGAAGATGAGAGATTTCATATCCAAACCATCGCCATCATTCAAATCCAATTCACTTTCAAGATTTGCAACGACCGGCTCTTCGAATTCAATGGCCGCTGTTATTTCCACCTTATTTGCAACACTGTGACCATACAAAGGTGAGTTTGGCTTGATGGAGCGGGTGCTCATGATGAGCGCATCGTCACCCAGCTCTCGTTTCACCTGCTCTAGAGCCTCGACATAATTTTTAGCAGTAAATTTTTTAATTTGCATTCAAGTCCACCACACCTATCGTTTTTATCTGCACCGAAGGAGAAACCTCGCTGTGCGAAATAATTGCAAGATCGGGTAAAAAGCGTTCCGTAAATTTTCGTATGTGCATTCTCAATCCTGGAGAAGCCAGTAATACCGGCGATGTCTCAAGTGTCGGCGTGATTTTTTCAATCATAGACCTTAATTTTGAAAGGAATTTTTCCGCAGTATTCGGTTCCAATGCCAGATAAGCACTGGTTTCAGATTTCTGTATCGAGCCTTCAATAATATCTTCAATGCTTCGATCCAAAGTCAAAACAGACAGAGTTCCATCCGAAGACTGGTATTGTTTGGTGATAGGACGAGCTAAGGATTGACGTACATATTCCGTTAGCACATCAGCATCCTGAGTTAATGAAGCATAATCAGAGAGCTGTTCAAGAATTGTTCTGAGGTCTCTAATAGAAATCTGTTCTTTAAGTAGGTTTTGAAGAACTTTCTGAACCTTTCCAAGAGGCAACAGGTTCGGAATTAACTCTTCAACCACTTTCGGGTTCGTCTCTTTAAACTTATCTAATAACGCCTGCGTTTCTTGACGACCTAGTAATTCGGGCGCATGACGTTTAATCGTTTCTTTAATATGTGTGGTGATTACGGTTGCCGGGTCTACGACAGTAAACCCTGCCATCTGTGCTTCCTGTTTTTTATTACTCGGAATCCACACGGCAGGCAGTCCAAAAGTTGGCTCCGTAGTTTTAATACCATCCAATTCTTTTTCAGTTGTTCCAGGGTTCATAGCAAGTATCCGTCCCATCATTATAGAATCACGCGCTACATCCACGCCTTTGATAACCACCGAATATTCATTGGACTTGAGCTGCAGGTTGTCTCGAATATGTAATGGAGGAACAATAAAACCCATCTCCAATGCAAATTGTCTGCGAATAGATTTAATTCTTTCCAGAAGCTCTCCGTTGCGGTCTGCATCCACCAGCGGGATCAATTCATATCCCACTTCCAACTCCATGATATCGAGGGGAAGAATAGATTCCACTTTTTCTGGCAGCGGTGCCTTCGCTTCATCATCTTTCTTTCTGAGAGCCAACTGCTCGATTTTTGTGTCAGATTTAATTTTGTTGTAGGCAATTACCCCAGAAATCAACGACATTAAAAAGAATGGAAAATGTGGCAACCCCGGAATCATACCGAAGAAGAAAAGAATGGCAGAGGCAATGATAAATGCATAAGGTTGATTGAGAAGCTGACTCATCAATTCACCCGGCAGGTTTTTATCAGACTGTGCCCGTGTAACTACCAGACCCGCCGCTGTAGAAACCACCAACGCCGGAAGCTGAGAAACCAATCCATCTCCAATCGTAAGCAAAGTATAAATTTGAGCTGCTTCAGCGGCTCCCAATCCCTGCTGAAAAACACCAATTGCAAATCCACCTAAAATATTTACAAGAGTGATGAGAATACCAGCGATAGCATCACCACGAACAAAGCGTATGGAACCGTCCATGGAACCATAAAAATCTGCTTCGCGCTCCAGGTTTCTTCTTCTGGTGCGAGCATCTTGTTCTGTAATGAGCCCGGCATTCAAGTCGGCATCAATACTCATCTGCTTTCCGGGAATGGCATCCAACGTAAAACGTGCCGCAACTTCCGAAGTTCTTACCGAACCTTTGGTGATAACAATAAAGTTGATCATTACCAGGATAATGAAAACAACTGTTCCGACAATAAAGTTGCCACCAACGACAAAATTACCAAAAGATTCAATGACCTCGCCTGCGGCACTGGCTCCCTGATCGCCGTTCAACAAAATGATTCGAGTAGAAGCAATATTCAACGAAAGTCGTAGAAGCGTTATGATTAACAGGAGAGAAGGAAAAACAGAAAATTCCAAAGGCGACAACATAAAAACCGCCACCATCAAAATGATCAGCGCAAAAGTGATACTGAAGGAAATTAGAACATCCAACAAGAAAGTTGGTATCGGCATCACCATGACACCCAAAATCACAATGATTCCCGCTGCAACCAATATTTCCTGAGGCCTTTGAGCAATTGCCTTTAAAACTTCATTTTGCGCCATAATTTACACCTTCGACCCAACAAAAAATTGACAGTTTGAAACTCGACCTATTCCCCAAGAAACCCCTTTAAACATAAAGCTTTTATCCGATTTTTCAGTTATTGAGCAGGTTCAGGAGTCAGTCCATAACCCTTGATATATCTAAGAGTGCAAGTGCCATGCCGTCCTCTAACGAGGGAGGCAACTGGCAAAACTTTTTTCAAGCGGACGAAAGTCTGACTCTATTTGAGAAACCTAAACTCCCCTCCTTTCATAGGGAGGAGCTAGAGGGAGGGTTGGATTTATCAAGCACCGATAATCCCAAAAGCATCCCACACCCCACCGCGGCTACGCCTTGCCTCCATTCATTAAAGGGTAGTAATTAAATTAATTCAGAATCAAAAATATGGGGAGGGGGTTTAAAAGGGGTAACCGTTAGGCTAGCTTAGCGAGTATCGACCTATGGAGTGTCCGGCGATTCACCGTTTAGCGAGGTTGGCCTGGACTTTTGAGTTTGTAGACATAGGCCAGTATTTCGGCAACGGCTTTAAAGAGTTCGTCGGGAATCTGTTGTCCTATTTCCACGGTTTTGTTCAATACTCTGGCCAGGGGTTTGTCTTCTACGATGGGTATATCGTGTTCTCTGGCAATTTCTCGAATTTTCATAGCTATATCCCCCGCACCTTTGGCTACAATGATGGGCGCGGCGTGGTTCAACATATCGTATTTGATGGCTACTGAAATATGGGTCGGGTTGGTGACAATAACATCGGCTTCGGGTACAGAAGACATCATCCGTTTACGGGACATCTCCATCTGAGCTGTTCGGATGCGTTGTTTTATCTGTGGGTTCCCGTCTGTGTCCTTCCTCTCCTCTTTCACTTCCTGCTTGGTCATGCGCAGGTTTTCCATATAGGTGAACTTTTGGAACGAGAAATCAAGAAGTGCTAGAAAAATCATTATCACCAGAACTTCAAAAATGATCTCAAGAGCGACTTGCCCCATGAAAGACAATATCCCCCCTACCCCTAATCCCATCATGGGTGGAATTTCTGTCCAATGCGATTTAATCGTATAATAGGAAGCGACGGAGATGATACCAACTTTGAAAAGGGACTTGAATAATTCCATCGCTGAATTCTTGGAAAATATTCGCCCAAACCCTTTCATTGGACTCAGTTTGCTGAACTTCGGAACAAGAGGATGACCCGAAAAACGAAGGCCTCCAATTTGAACAATATTAGAAGCAACACCTGCAAACATGATCATCAAGAGAAACGGGCCAACGATTTTAATAAAGGCCTTCATCGTATTAACCGCAACCTTATATAACTCTTCTATGTCGAGTTCAACGTGGCTAGCTTCAGAAATCATGGTGTGCCAGGATTCCAGTACATTACGTGTACTTTGCTCGCCCGTTATCATAAAACCCGAAAGAGCAGCCAATAGAATAAATGCTGAGTTGATTTCTTTACTGTGAGCAAAGTTACCCTTTTTTTCGGTATCTGTGACCCGCTTGGAGGAGGCTTCCTCTGTTTTTTGATCTTTATTATCTTCTGCCATCGCGTTCTTTCATACTAAAGAATACCTCCTCCCCTCTCATGAGGGAAGGTTAGGAGGGATGTGGATTTCCGCTGTTACTTACAATTATCAATCCAACCCTCCCCTGCCCCCTCCCGAAGGGAGGAGAAGATCAAAGTCCTCGCATGAATCCCATAAATCTCATAGGTAAAGCATGCATTTCTTGTTGTACTAGAGCACTAAAGAAAGATACCGATATCCCCACCATTACGAGACCGACACCGATCTGCAACGGGAAACCCACAATAAAAACATTCATCTGCGGAACTGTTCGAGCCACTAACCCCATCCCAACACTTAAAAAGAAAAGAATAGCCATGATGGGAGCCGCAATTTTAATAGCCGTTGTAAAAGTTGCAGAAAAAAGGTGCAACACATATTCCGGTGTAATACTGGCAAAGTTTATTTCAAAAGGATTGATGACAAAGAAACTTTCAACGATCGCCTGAATAATGTAGTGATGCGCATCGAGTGCCAAAAAAATCAGTATCGCGAGAATATTATGCAACTGCGCCGTTACCGAAACCTGTGTATCTGTCTGTGGGTCGATTACGTTTACAACCCCGAATCCCATTTGAAAATCCACAACTGTTCCCGCTATCTGAACCGCTGTAAAGATGAGACGGGCAATGTAAGCAATACCCAGCCCTATAGTGACATCGGCCATCAAAAATTTTACTAACTCGAAAAGCCCTTTCGGCTCTGGCATAGGCCTATCCTGTACCAATGGAAAAATAGCCATCGAAAGAAAAAGCACCAGCCCAATTTTCATAACGCTCGGAATCTGTTTGCTGCCCAGAATGGGAACAAAAATGATCATTGCGCCAACACGAAATAATACGAAAAGGAATCTTTCGAACTCTGCGTAATTGAGATTTAAAATATCCACTACTGAATATACTCAGGAAAGTTGGTTAAAATATTTGAAGTGTAGGTGAGCATCAACTGCATCAACCATGGAAAGAAAAGCAGAATAGAAAGAAAGACCGCAAGAATTTTTGGGATAAAAGTCAAAGTGATTTCTTGAATCGAAGTCACCGCCTGAAAAATGGAAACCGCAAGACCAGTCACCAACCCAAAGCCCAGCATAGGGGCGGATAGGAGCAAGGTCGTCTTAATACTTTCCATAGCAAAATCTATAATAAATGCCTGATCCATAACTTAGCTAGCCTCCAAAACTTCGCATGAGTGATCCCACTGTCAAATACCATCCATCAACCATAACAAACAACATCAGCTTAAAAGGCAGCGAAATTAAAACAGGAGGCAGCATCATCATACCCATCGATAGCAGAATACTCGCCACCACCATGTCTAAAATCAAGAATGGAATATAAATTAGAAATCCAATCTGAAATGCAGTTTTCAATTCACTAATGATGAAAGCTGGAATTAATGAACGGATATCTATATCTTCATTACTCGTTGGGTTCTCACCAGAGATTTCAATAAATAATGACAAATCTTTTTCACGAGTTTGCCTTAGCATAAATTCCTTGAGAGGCATCTCTGCTTTTTTAAGCGCATCCGTCTGAGAAATTTCTTCATTCAAAAATGGTTGCAAAGCTTTCTCGTTGATCTCTGTCCAGGTAGGCCCCATAACAAAAAGTGTTAAGAACAAACCCAGTCCAACCAAAATCTGCGTCGGCGGAGTTTGCTGTGTGCCCATCGCCTGCCGGAGAAATGAAAGGACAATTATGATCCGCGCAAATGAAGTGGTCAAAATAAGAATAGATGGGGCTAGAGTCAGAATCGTCAGCAGAAAAAGAATTTGTAAAGCACTGGATACTTTTTCCGGATCTTCTACATCATCCATTCCCAATTGAATGGATGGCAGGGATATAGCCTCTGCAAAAGGAACCATTCCGCCCCAAACAAGGGTCGTTGTAAGAATCAGTAAAATAAATATAATTTTTCTTGTCATGCTCTTGCCGTTTTCAACTTTCCAATTTTTTGCAAAATTTGATCCTTCGCATCTGCAACCGTTTGCTCTTTAGCGTCTTTAGGTGTTGCATATTTATTCAAGTAACTCGAAAACTTCCCCGCCGCCTGTGCTGCTACGGAACGAGTACTTTTCTCTGCTACGGGTGTAGAGTTCCAACCCAACCCACTCTTGCCTTTACCACCGACATTCTTTATCTCTTCAATTTTTTCTTCATCGGTAATGCTGCTGAGAAGTGTGATGCTATCCTGCGATATACCCAGCACAAGAACTTCGCCAGCCACTTCTACCAAAGCAATATTCTTTTTCGGACCCAGAAACCATGTTCCCAAAACATTCACTAGTTTATTTCCACCACCGAAGGCTGTGTTTTTCAGAACATACTTTTTGAATCCGAAAAAAATCAGGAATATCAGCCCCAGCACCACGGCAAACATGGATACCATTTTCATGCCCGAGGGAACCATCTCCATCGACTTCCCTGTGGGTCGCGAGTCCTTTAAGGAAAAACCCGTATTGCCCTTCGTTGTGATTTTTGTTTTGGATTTATTTGGGACGGCATCCTTTTTATTTTCATCAGAACTGTACAATGCCGTTTTTTTAATTTGATCGACCAAGGGGCCAACTCCCATCCCCGCGCGTTTAACTTTTATTTCGGAGGATTGAGCTTCTTCTTCTTTAATAGCCGATTCTTTTTTCTTAACAGCAGACGCCAAACTTTCTTCCTGCCTCTTCATTTTTTCTGATGCACGGGAAAGGAACTCAGTTAATTCTTTGTCTCCCATAACATCTGCATTCTGAATTTTCGCTGAAACCGCTTTTACAGAAGCTATAACTGGCTCTATATAATCCGTATCGAACCGAACAATTATGAACCGGCCTTGCGATACCAGTTTGAATCTCTCTTTAATATCATCAGTGCCAGGTTTAATATGAAAGCGCACTCGTAAAGTCTCACCATCGAACTGACTGGCAAAAACTTTTGTAACCATAGAACTATCTGCAGCAAAACTTTTTTTAGCAGGCTCAATAAAAGCTCCAGGAAAATCAAGTTGCACAGATTTTTCGTAAAAAACCGGCTCGGCCCAATTCTCAACTGAATTTTTAAATTCTAGGCGAACGATATGACCGTTACTCATTAAATGGGAATGAACCTTTTTTAATGGATTCAAAGAACCCCATTTACCTTTTGCTTCTGGCTGATTGCTGGCCCCAGCCAAGCTGGTAAAAACGAGTAAAAAGAGATGTGAAAAAGTCAGGAGTTTTGAAAAAAAATTCATTTGCTGCACCTTTGATCTTAGTAAGTACGTCAAAAAAACCAACGCTTTTCGTTTAATTAACTAAGATTGCAAAGGCTGTACCTAAACGCACAAAAAACAAAACTTTTTGGTATATTTTTTAAAAGGAGAGGATGTTGTGCAGAAAAAACGGCAGATAACCAGGAAGGAAGTCTGCCTAAGAAAAGCGGTCCTCTCGCATAAACCGGTCTGGCTTATGAGAGGGACTGAACACGTTCCATAGGTGAAACGATATCGGTGAGTCTTACACCAAACTTTTCATTTACAACAACGACTTCACCACGGGCCACCAGCTTTTGGTTAACCAATACTTCCAGAGGTTCACCCACCAGTTTTGTTAACTCGATTACCGAGCCCTGCCCTAATTGCAGAAGGTCGTTGATCAACATTTTACTGCGACCCAATTCAACGGCAACTGTCAGAGGAATGTCTAGAATAAGATCAAGGCTTTTGGTTTCTCCACCCGTTGTCGGGGCAGCCTCATCACCGTCTAGATCATCATCACCATCGCCAGTTCCATCAATATCACCAATGTCATCCAAGGCATCAAAATCTT
Organism: Nitrospinales bacterium; assembly: GCA_047610985.1. GTDB lineage: Bacteria > Nitrospinota > Nitrospinia > Nitrospinales > VA-1 > UBA8687. Next base: position 27,674 of record JBLFWU010000034.1, read on the forward strand.
CTTTGGCAGCTTCATCTTCCATGAGCTTATCCTTCCCTTTCAATTGTTTCTGTTAATTGGACCGCTTTATTCCCACGAGAAACACCCGGAAACCCTTTAAATTTGGGAATCTGTTCTACCTTCAAGGTCAACGGATCTGTTACATCATTTCCCAACATAAGCGTATCACCGACTTTGAACTTCATTAAATCCTGCGGAGTTATTGTGCTTGTTCCAAGCTCGGTTACCAACTCTACCTCCGTTGTCAATAACTCTGTGCGTAAACGACGAACCCAAACCTGATCCACTTCCATCTCTTCACTCTGGAACTGTGCTTTAAGTTTGGGAATAACAGGTTCAATCGCCGCATAAGGGAGACAAATGGTTAAAGTCCCCGATATGCTTTCCATCTCAATCTCAAAAAGTATAACTAAAACTATGTCAGTAGGAGGAACGATAGCCGCAAACTGCGGGTTCACCTCTGACCGAACGAAGTTCGTTGTCACGGCATGTACCGGACGCCAGGCTTTTTCCAGATCTTCCAACGCACTCAATACCACGCTCTTGGTCATCCGGATTTCAATGGAGCTGAAATCTCGACCGGTGATCTTGGCCTCTTTTGTCCCGGAGCCGCCGAAAAAAGTATCTACCACAGCAAAAACCAGTTTGCTCTCCACAACCATCAGGCCATGACCACGCAAAGGTTCCATGCGAAAAATATGCAAACTGGAAGGAACAGGTAATGATCGCAAGAAATCGCCAAACTTGATGGTATCGGTTGAAACAGTGCTGACATCGACCGACTTTCGCATCAAAGTGGAAAAGGTATTTCGAAATAACCTAGAGAACATCTGATTAATGATGTCCAGAGTTGGTAGGCGACCACGAATGACCTTTTCCTGACTAGTCAGATCATAAGGAACGACACCCGATTCATCTTCTGGAGCTTCATCGGTTTCGGTCTCAACCTCACCATCGCCGACACCTCTCAACAACGCATCGACTTCTCCCTGGGATAAAACCTCACTCATAATTCTAGCCTTGTTTGAAAATCCATTTTATTATTGAATAATGAATTCAGTGAAATATGCGTCTTTCACATGCCCCACCACCAAAAAGCGATTGACGCGCGTAGTGACTTCATCTTTGAGTTTGAACTTGCCCTGCACCGAATATACATCTTCAAAGGATTTGCTACTCAATAAAACAAGAATGGAGTCTGTGACTTTTTGAATATTCTCTTTTAACTCCGCGTGAACTTCAGGGGTACTCAACTCTAATGAAATTGTAACTTTCAGAAACCGTTTTCCCTCACTACCGGCAAGGTTCACGATGAAAGGGTCGAGAGGAAACATGACACCCAAATTAACGTCTTCCTCTACCTCTTCTGCTGCGCCTTCCTCACCTTCAACAGGGATCTCTTCAGCTGGTTTTTCCTAG
>JBLFWU010000035.1:0-28996 GCA_047610985.1 Nitrospinales bacterium
GGGTTTTGAAAGATATTCAACAACTTTCGGCAATTTTACAACACTCAAAAACCATCTTCACCCTTTATATATGGGCTCTATCGAATTTTTCAGGGACGACTAAATTATGACAACCGATGATAAAAAAACTACACAGGAAGAGGTAGATATAGCCTTAGAGTTTCCGTCAGTTTTTGTTAATAGATTTACCGTTTTAGTGGGGCCAGTTGTCCGAATTACCTTTTTGGAGCAGTATGGGCCAGAAACTCAAGCGCATCCAAGGGCGGCTATCGTGTTGGAGACTGCAAGTGCAATAAAACTTTATAAGCTTTTGCAGGAACTTTTAGAGAAACCAAAGGGAGATGATACAAAAGCAAAAGAGGAGCACAAGGATGGATAGGGAGGAGGCGGAAGAACCTTTACCGCCGATAATTAGAGTTAGTAACTACGAGGGAAATTACACTTCTGCAGCCTCTTCACAACAGAATATTCCTACTTATACAACTCAACCTACTCATCATCTTCAACATATTATTACTGATGCAGAATTGGATATGTTGTCAGATTTAAAAAGGGGTTACTTGTATGAAGGTCAATGGGCATGTATTGGCATTTTTATAGGTAGTGTACCACAATCTTTTCAAGCAATTTATGACAGGTACTTTGCAAGCCCTATAATACCACTTCCTCCATTAAACCTTTTTATTACAATTATTTGTATTATCTCATTTGTTTTATTTTTTGTTATCAAATTTGGAAAACTCTCAAACGAAGATAAGGCAGTTGCATTGTGTGAAACCATTAGGAAAAGGCCTAAAAGATCAGTTCAAAGGTGAGATTGAGGAAATCCTTAAACCCTATTTGAGTGGGGCTGATTAAGATTAATTTTTGTTTTTACTGATAGGAAAAAAAATTCTTCTTTTATTGTTAGGTTCCTATAACATATATTATGTCAACTAGGAATTGGAGGTTCAGTTAGAGCGGAAAAACAAGCTTTAGGATGGGTCTCTACCCTTGTATTAAAAACTATTTCTTATTCAGGGTGTCTTTTACGGCTTTGACAATATGGTTGTGGGACAATCCATACTTTTCATATAACTCGGGTCCTGTTCCCGTTTCGGCGAATTGATCTTTAACGGCCACTCGGGTGAACGGTACGGCGATTTGATTGTCGAGCAAAACTTCGCCAACGGCATCGCCAAGGCCACCGATAATATTATGATCTTCTGCGGTGATCAATGCGCCATGTTTGCGAGTTTGCTCTGCTACAATTTCACGGTCGATAGGTTTTAAAGTAGATATATTGACCAGGGTCACATTGATATTTTCATTTGCCAGTTGTTCCATGGCTACGAGGCTCTCTTGAACCATTGTCCCTGTAGCAAAAATGACCAGATCGCTACCTTCTTTTACGACCCTACCCTTGCCAATTTCAAACTTATACGATGAATCGAAGATTCCTTTAACTTTGGGTCGCCCCAGACGAAAATAAGCTGGGCCTTTATAGTCTACAAGTGCTTTAGTGGCTTGAACTGTTTCTTCCCAATCCGCAGGTTGTATAACAATCATATTAGGGATGGCGCGGGTATAGGCGATATCGACGATCATTTGAGCGCTTGGGCCATCTTCACCCACCGCAAGTCCACAATGGGTTCCTGCTAATGTAACATTGGTGTTGGAATAAGCCAGGCTGACGAGAACTTGATCCATCGTTCTACCAAGCAAAAAGCAAGAAAAGCTTGTGGCGAAAGGAATTTTACCTGTGGTTGCCAGTCCAGCGGCGGTACAAACCATATCGGCTTCAGCGATTCCCAAATTAAAGAACCGATCAGGAAACGCCTGCCCAAATTTTTTCGTTCGGGTGCTGTCGCTGACTCCTGAATCGAGAACAACGATATCGGTATTAGCTCCGATATCTACCAAAGTTTGGCCATATGCGTCGCGTGTGGCTGCGTCTTTCATTCTTACTCCAATTCCTTTAAAGCTTTTTCGTAATCTTCCTTAGAAGGCGCTACTCCATGCCATGCGGTTTGTCCTTCCATAAAACTGACACCTTTCCCTTTAATGGTGTCGGCTATGATGACTCTTGGCTTTTCAGCATGAGATGGCAATTGCAAGACCCTCATTATTTCATCCATTTTATGACCGTCAATGCGGTGAACATCCCAACCAAAGGATTCCCATTTGGCTTCAAGCGGCTCGATATCTTTAAGGTCTTTAGTGATATTGTCTTGCGCTACTTTGTTGAAATCGACAATCGCAATGAGGTTGTTACTTTTAAACTTGGATGCAGACATTGCCGCTTCCCAAATTTGCCCTTCTTGCAACTCACCATCCCCTAGAATGACATAAGTCTTGGAATCAAACCCCTGTAGCCGGGTTCCTAATGTTATCCCGTGAGCAACGCTCAATCCTTGCCCAAGACTGCCAGAGGCAATCTCAACTCCAGGAGTTTTAGGGTGACAATGACCGGAAAGAAATCGCTTGCTGTTAATTTTTCTATAATCATCGAGATCAGACACTTCAATAAATCCTGCTTTTGCGAGGACGGAATAATGAATCCCGGAAGCATGGCCTTTGCTCAATAAAAAACGATCGCGTTTAGGGTCTTTAGGCTTGCTGGAGTCATAACGAAGTATTCCCCCAAAAAACAAAGCGGTCATCAGGTCGGTTGCCGACAGGCTGCCCCCTGGGTGACCTGATCCGGCTTGAAAGATAATTTTCAACGCCAGACGCCTAAGCTCTAAAGCGGATTTTTCCAGTTCTTTAATGTCAGTTGTCATAATAAACCTAAATATTTCTGCTAAAAAAACGTGATCATGCTTATAGCATAATCATTTTCTATTTGCGAATTGAAAAAGGCAGACTATCAACTAAATGCCTTCAGGCCGTTATAAGGGGTTATTTTTGCGATTCTGGGAGGGTCACAAAGTCATTACATAAAGAAAGCAGAATTTCGAAGTTAACGGGCTTGGTGAAAAACGAATTGGCCCCTGCTTCGAGAACTTCGGCTTCAGAGTAACGTAGGTCTCCAGAGATGCTGATGATTTTTATATTTTCTGTTTTGGGGTCTGCTCGCAAGTTTTTACAAACCTGCAATCCATTTATGCCTGGTAAGGTAATATCTAAAATCATAATGGTGGGTTGGAATTCTGCTGCTTTTTTACCCGCTTCCCATCCATCGTACGCGGTCTCAACAAGAAAACTATTTTTCTGGAAAATCTTTTTCAGAAGATCGCAAAACTTAACTTCATCATCGACCACTAATACTTTTCTAGTGGACTTATCTTTTTTCTCTTTCTCCAGAATCTCCTGGATCATTGCAATGGTGTAGCCCTTTTTCTGTAAGGCATAAACCTGTTTGCATCTTTCCTCTACCCAGGCAGGATAATAACCCACTATCCCTTTACCTCCTGGATGTCCTTCTTTTTGGGGATCTGGGAAAAAAAGATACTTCTTTTGCCACAACCAAAGAGTTTTCCTGGTTATGGGTACTACCTTTAAAATATCGGCTGCAGTTATTCTAGACATGGTCTGTCCTGACCTTGAAGTGGGATTATCATTCCTAATATATAATTAACTATATAGCATTTCTTAGCAATACGCCACAGTTAGTGTAAATTATTATTATCAAAAAGACGAGCTATCAGTATTAGTATATCTTTAATTATTTATTAATTTAACATATATTTATTTACCTATTTTATAAGCATATGGATAAATGATTTTCAAAGTTTAAGTGAAATTTAAGTTGAATTTACGTAATAAAGAATCTTTCAGAATGTATTTAAGAAAAATGCTTTAAAATCCGATAAATAACATTAAAATCAACTATTTACTTGTGGAATTTTTTGGATATAGGGAACACTTAACAGTCCAGTTTTCGTTTATCATATCTATTGCCGGGTCCGGGAAATATAATGGGTGCATACCAACATATGTAAGGTTTGGAGTTTTATAAATTATGAGATTTATCAGCAAAATTTTAATCTGCGGACTTTCTATTGCCGCTATATCGGTTGCACCACAAATGGTTGTTGCTGAGGAAATTTCTATATCCCCTCTTCCTGTTTCATTGAGCTTGAAAGAAACGATTGCTGACACACTAAAAAACAACTTAAGCATAGCAGTGCAAAAATACAATTCAAAAATCATTGAGCAATCCATTTTTGAAAAAGAAGCGGATTTTGATGCCACCTTAGATTTCGAGTTTGCTGTAGGCGAGGAAACACGTCAGGTCGCAGGCGCATTTGCTAATCCAAGCAAAAGCAGAAATCAAGATTATGACTGGGACTTTTCTATCGCACAAAAATTTGTGACAGGAGGAGATTATGAGTTTAGCTTCGATACAAATAGAGGCCTGAGCAACTCAACATTTGTGGGTCTCAATCCACAATACACTTCTGATTTGAATTTGACGCTGACCCAGCCTCTATTAAAAGATTTTGGGATTGATAATAACAAGCGTGAAATTTATATAGCTAAAAACAATCAGAAGATATCGGACTATGAATTTAAAAATTCTGTCATTGATGTAATAACCGAAGCTGAAAATATTTACTGGGATCTGGTTTTTAGCATTGAAGATTTAAAGGTAAAGAAAAAATCACTGGAACGGGCACAAGATCTTGAAAAACAGGTTAAAGCTCAGGTTGAAGTTGGAACGATGGCCCCCCTGGAAGTTTTGCAGGCACAATCAGAAGTTGCATCGCGCGACCAATTGCTTTTAAGCGCGCAAGATCTTATTCTCGATAATGAGGATAACTTGAAGAACATCTTAAATTACACCTTCGACTCCGAGCGGGGTCAAAAGAACATTCGTCCCTCCGATGCGCCTTTGTTTGATCCAGGTAAAGAAGGCACTCTCGATGAAGCTCTGCAAGCAGCTTTAAGTCAACGGCCAGACCTACTAGGTAAAAAGAAGGAACTTGATAATCGTAATATTGAAGTCAAATATAATGAGAACCAGTTATACCCCACTCTCGATTTGGTGAGCAGCCTGGGGCTTAATGGTATCAGCGGTGAGGCCATAAACATCACCAGCGGTGCTGTTCAGGGACTTAGTAAGTTCGGTGGTGGGTATGACAAGGCTTTAAGCGAACTCACTACCGGAAAATATCACCTTTGGCAGTTTGGACTGAATCTGAGTTACCCCCTTGGCAACCGTGCAGCCAAAAGCAAACTGACAGCAAAGAGGCTTGAAGTTGCTCAATTACTGCTGGATATAAAAGATCTTGAAAGAAATATTACACTGGAAGTTCGCGAAGCTTACCGACAAATTAAAACGGATATAAAAAGGGTTCACGCAGCCCGAATTGCAAGGAAATTTGCCGAAGAGAAGCTCAGCGCAGAAGAGAAGAAGTTTGAAGTTGGTTTATCTACCAGCTTTAATGTGCTGGAGTTTCAGGAAGATCTTGCAGAAGAACAGAGCAATGAAATCAAAGCAACTATTGACTATAAAAAATCCAAAAACCGCTTGCGTCAGGTTAAAGCGCAAACTCTTGCTGACAACAATATTCAATTGACTGAAGGCGATGATACATGAAAAAAGCCCTGATTCTAATCGGGGTGTTGATTCTCGTTGCCGCATTTTATTTTTCGGACAGTGAATTAGAGCCCCCCGCAAAGCCCATATTTAAACTCGCTGAAGTAACTCAAGGGCCTATATCCGTCAACATCTCTGCCACAGGCGTCGTAGAACCAAACTTTAAGGTAGAAGTTAAGTCAAAGGCGAGTGGTGAAGTTTTGTCGTTTCCCTTGTTTGAAGGCGATAAGATCAAGAAAGGCACCCTACTTTTGCAGCTGGACAAATCAGATGAAAAAAGAAATGTTGAAAAAGCACAAGCTGACCTTTCAAGTGCAACAGCAAAACTGAAAAAATCCGAAACCGCCCTGATTCTGCAAAAAACAAAATACGAAACAGATATAAAAACATCCCAGTCTGAAGTGCAAAACGCTATAACCAACCTCAAGGATAGTGAAGACAAACTTAAAAGACAGATCGATCTGTTCAAACAAAAGGTGGTATCGCAAGAGTCGTTGGATTCAGCGCAAACTCTCTTCAAAGTTAATCAACAAAATTTAATCCAAGCAGAATCGAAATTTCAGGCCGCAAAAGATTCCGTCCACGACATCGCAATGAAAGAGAATGAGGTTGAACTGGTCAACACCGAAGTAATACGTGCGAGAATAGCCTTGGATGAAGTCGAGGAAAGGCTTGAGGAGACAGAAATTTTTGCTCCGATAACCGGTGTGATTATTGAAAAGCTAGTTGAGGAAGGCCAGATCATTGCATCTGGTATATCTAATGTGAATGGTGGAACCGCTCTTGCTACCTTAGCCGACATGTCGCGTCTGTTTATCATTGCTGATATTGATGAAACTGATATAGGGGTTATTAAAATAGGACATGAGGTTGCCATAACGGCAGATGCATTTTCGGAGAGACAGTTTAAAGGTCTTGTCAAACGTATTGCCCCGCAAGGATTAGTGGAAAATAGTATTACCATATTCAAAGTTAAAATTGAGGTGCTTGGAAATGGACGTAAAGTTTTAAAGCCCATGATGTCTGCCAATATAGATATTGTTACCGAACATGTCGAAAAAGCCGTTTTCACATCGCGAGCTGGTATTCGTGATGGAGAGCAGGGGAAATTCGCTATGGTTTTGAAGGATGATAAGCCTGAGAAAATTGCAGTGAAGACCGGAATAAGAAACCCTATTCACGTGCAAATTGTTTCCGGCCTTGTTGCTGGAGATCAGGTGATCCTTGGAGATTGGGAAAAAGCTTTGGAAGAAGCAAAAAACTCCAGCACGACTGGTTCCTCGCTTAAGAAAATTCTATGGATGATCCGTTCCAAATAGCCATGAGGTCGTTTTGATTGCAGTCAAAAATCTTTCTAAGACTTATGATTCCGGCACATTATCTGTTTCGGCTTTGCGTGAAGTCAGCTTTCAAATAAAGAAAGGTGAATTTGTCGCTATCATGGGCCCTTCAGGGAGTGGAAAATCCACCTTGATGAACTTACTTGGTTGTCTCGACTTGCCAACCACTGGCAACTACCACCTAGAAGAAGTCGATATAGGAAGCTTAAAGCCAAATCAACTGGCAGAAGTAAGGAACCGACGGATCGGGTTCGTCTTTCAAAGCTTCAATCTCCTGCCTCGGGCCACCGCACTTGAAAATACAGAATTACCTCTACTTTATGGCAGAGTTGCCAATTCGACGGAAATAGCCATGCAAGCCTTGGAAAGAGTCGGATTAAAACATAGGGCGAAGCATAAACCCACTGAGCTTTCTGGCGGAGAAAAACAAAGAGTCGCCATCGCCAGAGCTTTGGTAAACAAACCTGCCATAATTCTTGCAGATGAGCCCACCGGAAACCTAGATTCAGAGACTGGGGAAGAAATCATGTCACTTTTTCATGAATTGAATGATGAGGCCGTGACTCTCATTTTGGTCACGCACGAAACAGAGATCGCACAGCAAGCTAAACGAATCATAAAAATGAAAGATGGCAGGATTATTACTGATCAGGCGGTAACTTCATGCTGATCTTTGACTTATTCAAGATGGCGATAAGAAGTTTGACCTCACATAAACTGCGAACATTTTTAACGGCTTTAGGGATCATCATAGGCGTTGCATCGGTAATATCGATGGTATCCATCGGCGAAGGTGCAAGGCAACAGACCTTAAATACTATTTCTAAATTTGGGACCAATATTATCACCGTCAAACCGGGGCAGCAAAAATCGCGTCACGTCACCACAGGGAAAGTCGATACCTTGATGTTGTCAGATGCTGATTTTATCGAAAAGCATGTGCCGCTCATTACTGGCGTGGCCGCTCAAGTTTATCGATCTGCACAACTAAAATTTGGTAATAAAAATTCCAATTCAACCGTTCGCGGTACAGGTAAGAGTTACGTTCGGTTGGCAAATTTTGAAATGGAAAGAGGTCGTTATTTCAACCAACAAGAAATCATTGCTTCAAAAAGGATTTGTGTTCTGGGTGCAACGGTTGTTAAAAATCTTTTTGAAGAATCTAATCCGCTGGGAAAGACGATCAAGGTCGATGGCAAAAATTTTATGGTCATAGGCACGACTGAGCCAAAAGGTGCATTGAGCTGGTTTGATCCAGACGATCAGATTTTTATCCCCGTTACCACAGCGCAAAAACGTGTTTTCGGAATGAAGCATATTCAGTCTATTGACGTGCAGGCCAAAAAGATCGAAGACCTTGAACTCATCAAAGAAGACATTGCCCAGGTATTGAGACTGCGACACAATATTGCAGACGGCAAGGAAAACGATTTCTATGTACAAAATTCCTCACAATGGCTGAATAGTTGGGGAGATGCCTCTAAAACATTTACCTATTTATTAGGAGGTATTGCCGCAATTTCTCTTATGGTGGGTGGTATCGGCATTATGAATATAATGCTGGTTTCAGTTACCGAACGTACCCGTGAAATTGGTATTCGAAAAGCTATCGGTGCGAAGAAAAGGGAGATTTTGGAACAGTTCCTGATCGAGTCGGTATTAATCAGTTTTCTCGGCGGGGGTGTAGGCGTTTTGTTAGGTGTGGGAATTTCCGAAATGGTTTCAAATATTGGCGGGTGGGACACTATAGTATCCACCCAATCCATTTTTCTTGCCTTCGGTTTCTCTGTTGCCATAGGTGTCTTTTTTGGTTTTTACCCTGCCAATAAAGCTGCAAACATGAATCCGATAGAAGCCTTACGATACGAGTAACTAGCAAAGTGCCTCCCCTCTTCTCTTGCCATTCCTGGCAATATCCTATACTTTAGGCTTAAATTATGGATATCCTTCCTGACAGAAAGAAATTTATCCATCTGGCGACTTCTTCATCCAGAGTTCCTGTATGCGGTGAAGAACGAATTCCCGAGTTAGATCCCTTCCTTCTTTTTAAAGAACTCTTTCAAAACTCAGAACAGTCTTTTTTGCTGGAAAGTGGTAAAGGCCCCATAGAAACGGCGCAATTTTCAATTTTTGGTTGCTCTAGTTCCAGGCTACTGAAGGTTTTTGGGGCAAAAGCAAATCTATATCAAAATGGAATTCTACAAACCCAGTTCAATCAAGTTGATGAAGTTTTTAAGTTATTAAACTTCGATCAAACGATGGTGGACTACCTTCCTCATTTTTGGGGAGGTTGGGTAGGGTTCGTTGGTTATGAAGCCAGCGCCCTGTTTGAGAATATTACTCTCAACTCTTCACAAAGTATCCCTGACCTTAGTTTTATGGAAGCCGAGCGTTTGTTTGTCTATGATCACAAAAGCCAAAAACTAAAATTTATACTGTCTGAAGAAAATAAGACGAAAGATTCTGATTACGAAGACTTCTCATTGGAAATCAAACGGGTTTGGAAAGATGTTCAAAGAGCTATTGAAAAAATCCGTCTTTCTCCAGCAACCAAAAAAGAAAAACCTTTCTCTCTTGCGCCACTCAAATCCTTTTCAGATAAAAGCGAGTACATGCAAAAGGTGAATCAAGCTAAAGCTTATATTTGCGAGGGAGATATCTATCAAGCTAATATTTCACAGAAATTTGAAACACCCTTTGATAAGGACCCTCTAGCTTTATATCAAAGACTAAGAAAGGTAAACCCATCTCCCTTCTCTGGTTTTCTTAAATTTGATGACCTTTCACTCGTCAGCTCTTCCCCCGAGCGGCTGATAAAAGTTTCGGGAGATAAAATCGAATCGCGCCCCATTGCCGGAACTCGTCCCCGCAGCAATATTGCAGAAAAAGATGAAGCTCTAACGGCGGAACTTCTATTGAATGATAAAGAACGCGCAGAACATTTGATGTTAGTCGATCTGGAAAGAAATGATCTCGGACGAATTTGCGAAGCAGGAACTGTGGAAGTAACCGACTTCATGTTCTTAGAGAAATATTCCCATGTGAGTCACATCGTATCGAATATTTCAGGGTGTTTGTTGCCGAATCGAAGTGTTTTTGAAATATTGAAGGCGGTTTTTCCAGGAGGAACAATCACTGGTTGTCCAAAAATCAGATGCATGGAAATCATAAATGAATTGGAACCCGTGCAACGAGGCCCCTACTCGGGTTCTTTTGGCTATATTGGTTATGCTCCCTATATAGATTTAAATATCATTATTCGTTCGATAATTATCAATAATGGCAATGCAAGTTTTCATGTGGGGGCAGGTATTGTGGCAGACTCGGAACCAGAAAAAGAATATCAGGAAACATTGGATAAGGCCGCCGCAATGTTGGAAGCTTTGGAGTATTAATCGATGGATGTCGTTTACATAAACGGATTGTTTACCCCACTTTGTAATGCAAAAGTGTCTATACAAGATAGAGGTTTTTGCTATGGCGATGGTTTGTTCGAAACCTTGCGTGCAAGTAAAGGGAAAATATTTCGTCTGGAACAACATATAGATAGACTTTTTAAATCACTGCCTCTTATTTTTATTGATCTTCCAATGACCCGGTTTGAGTTAATGGTGGTAGCTCAGGACATCCTCGCCAGAAATAAATATAAGGAAGCTATCATTAGATTGACTGTTACCCGAGGTGATACGCAATCAAATATTCAGGTTAATTCCGATATCCCCCCTACTCTTGTGGCTAATATCCGCAGCTTCACACCTTTCCCAAAAGCAGCTTATAAAAAAGGTGTCAAAATAATGCTTTTTCAGGAACGTGCAAGTTTGACAAGCGGATTAGATAAGCGCTTAAAATCCTGCAATTATTTGTCGAATATTCTTATAAAGAAGTTATCTTATGAAAAAGGTTTCATGGAGGGTGTGGTGGTTGACCCCGATTTTGGTGTTACTGAAGGAACCACCAGTAATGTATTTATTGTTAGACAGGGAGTGCTGAAAACTCCCCCTGGAAGTCCCTATGTGTTGGAAGGTATTACCCGGCAAGTAGTGCTCGAAATTGCGAGGGAGCATAAAATCCCATTTCGAGAAGAGCGTATAACCCTTGAAGACTTATTAAAAGCCGATGAGGTTTTCATAACCAATACGGGCATTGAAATTGTACCTGTGACTCAAATAGACTCTCAGGCCATTGGAAACAAGAAACCAGGAACCCTAACAGAATTTTTTCACGACGAATTTTTAAAATGCGTTGAAGCAGAGAAAAATCCATGCTAATTTCTAAGGCTTATTAATTCACGCTACTGAATTGGGTAAATTTAATGACAGAATCAGATCGGTTTACAGATAACTCCTCTGGAATTATCACGGATAATAAATACAAGAAAAATTGGCTGCCAAAAGATTCATGGGGAGACTTGGCGCAATGGCGAAATTATGATGAGGCCTTAGCGTATGTTCGCTTGATGAATCAAGTTTATGCGGGCGGCTTCAGCAATTGGAGGCTTCCGACCTCTAAGGAAGCAGAAGAGTTCTATGACGAAGCATTTGATCACATGGACTGGGAAGACGAAATTGTCCATATCTGCACGCTGTTTGTAACAAAGTGTTCGAATTATATGTGGACCAGTGACAAAAATGAAAATAAAGAAGCCTGCCGAATAAACTTGAGAAATAAGGAGCTGGAATATATTAGTCTGACAACTCGAGAGCATCAGTCAACTCGGCTAGTGCGAAATATTTAACCTGTTCAAGAATTTACAGTTTTAGTTTTTCCAAATCGTTTGCCAAAAAGTCAAACGATCCAAAACTTTAAAATCTCCTTCCAGGTATTTTTTGCCAGAAACCGATTTTTTCTTTATCTCATCGCTATTAGCAGGCACTATTAAGACATCTGCATGTTTGGTCTTCTCAAATCCGTTAAAGAGAGTTCCCTTTAATGTAGCTGGAGTATTCAAAGGAATAAAACGAGCTGTTCTTTCACCGATTTTGGAATCATGTAGGTCAATACATAATCCTTCATTATCAAGCCAAAGATCTACGCTTTGACCTTCCTTTTGCCCTGTGGCAAAAACTTTATCATCGACTCGAACCGCGTGTGCGGTACCAACCGACCCCTTCATCCAAACTTTACCAGTATCTTTAATTTCTGACATATTATGGGCTCGCGTTTATGGGGTTCCTTTGACTTGAAAGACGATTTATACCATAATTTTAATTTTTCAAACCATTTCCCAAATTCATTGACAAAAAAATTTATAAATCGCCTAAATCAAGAACTGAATGATCGTAGGGAGAAGCATCTCTATCGAGAAGTTGGATTGTATAGTGACTATAAGCACAATCTGATTTCCAATGATTATTTTCAATTACGTTTTCACCCCAAGGTGATTGCTGGAGCAAAAATAGCTTGCGAAAAGTATGGCTCTGGCAGTGGCGCCTCACCCCTACTTTCTGGGTTTTTACCCTGCCATCAGGAATTGCTCGATGAAATTCTAAGTTGGAAACAAAAATCATTTGGCATGCTGTTCAATTCTGGGTTTGTAGCCAATCAAGCGGTTTTAAAACATCTACCGGGAAAGAATGACTTTGTTCTAGCTGACAGACTCATTCATCATTCTTTAGCTCAAGCCCTTATACAGTGCCCCGCAAAATTCAAGCGATACGGTCATTTGGATATGGCTGAGTTGGAAGTTCTCCTGCAAAAAAACTATAAAAATTACGATACTATTTTTGTGGTAACCGAAAGCGTTTTCAGTATGGATGGCGATTATCCCGACTTGAAAGCGCTTGTATCCCTGAAGAAAAAATTTCCTTTTGTCTTGGTACTCGATGAAGCTCACGGTACGGGAGTTTTTGGCAAAAGTGGCGGCGGATTGGCAGAAGAAATGAATGTTTTGGATGAGGTAGATGTAATCGTAGGAACCCTGGGTAAAGCACTGGCCAGCATGGGTGCATATGTACTAGCAAACAATCCATCGATCATAGATTATTTAACCAACGAGGCAGGAGAATATATTTATTCTACATTTTTACCTCCTTCACAAGTGGGTGCGGCACTTGAATCCATAAAACTGATTAAAACTTTTGGTGAGCAAAGGAAAAATATTAGGAGGTTGTCAAAATATTTCCGTGATGGTTTTAATCGAAAACCTGGAGAATTTGAGTCCCCAATCATTCCTATATTGATTGGCGATCCACAGGAAACTCTTGAGTTAAGGGATAAGTTATTGAGCGAAGGATTTCTTGTTGGTGCGGTGCGCCCCCCTACAGTTCCGGCAAATAGTTCTCGCTTACGGATTTCACTGCACTCAAAAATGAATGAGTCGTTAGTGGATGAACTTCTAAATTTATTGGAACCATGGAAGAAAAATTAACCATCACAGCGATATCCGGTTGGGCGGTTCCCGAAACTTGGTTTGCTGAACAAATAAGGGCGGTATTCCCTGGCTCAGATGTTCATGTTGTCTACCCGAAAAACCCAGAAAATGAAGATGAAGCCCGAAATATTTTAAGTCGCTTACCAACACAACTCTATATAGGCTATTCGCTTGGGAGTTTGTGGTTGTTAAAGTATCAAGATCATTTACCTTCAAATTGCCATAAGGCAATTCTTGCACCAATTCTTGCATTCTTAAATACTGGACGATTAGGCGGCAAGACCTCGGAAGCGCAATTAAAATATTTGATAACAATATTAAGCCGCGATTCAAATAAAACGGATGTCCTGCGAGATTTTTTCTTTCATGCAGATTTACCCTATCCAGAAAACCAGATCAAGGAGATACCTGGAAGAGATGTTCTAATACGGGGATTGAAATTTCTTGAAAATAACTCGGTCACAGGCAAAGAAACTGATGATTTTTTGTCGATTATAGGCGAAAATGATACCTTCCTTGATGCAGGAGTATTAAGTGGTCATATCCCGCATTTAGAGATAGTAGAAAATGCAGGGCACTCCCCTACTCCACTACTGAAACAATTAGCAGAAAAATTGTCAATTAGTTAGATAATCCATTTTCTATGAAAATATTTGGTGTTAATTTTACAGAAAGTCCTAGCCCTAAAAGGCCTATCACAATTGCGTATTGTGTCTTCAAAAAAAGCCACGGGCTTTCGGTTAATAAGGTGGAATCTTTTACTACCATTTCTGATTTTGAATTATTTTTAAAAGAAAAAGGTCCTTGGTTTGCTGGAGTTAATTTTCCTCTAGGACAACCAAAACAGTTTCTTGACAAAATGGCTTTGCCTTCAGCGTGGAATCATTACATAAAAGATATCCAGAAATGGAAACAAACGGGATTTGAAAAAAAGGTAAAGCAATACCTCAGTAAACTTCCCAAAGGAACGAAGACACCCCTGCGAATAACAGATATTTTTGCTGGAGTAGAAAGTCCCCTAAAAGCTACCGGTAATCATTCTCTTCATCAGTTTTTTGAAGGCAATAATTGTTTGCTTAAATCTGGAGTTTCTATAATTCCTTGTTTTCCTAAAAAAGATAATCGAGTGGTCATAGAAACCCGGCCTGCTTTGGTTGCAAGGATATTTAAAGTACAAGAAAACTCCGGAAAAAAGACTAAGTTCGACTCAGAGCATATTCATAAAGAAGTTATAAAAGGATTAGAAACTCCTGAATTTGAGCATGATTTTGATTTCAAACTATTTATCGATGACACTCTGAAATTGAAATGTATCGAGGATGCAAATGGCTTTTCTCTCGATGCAATTTTGAGCGCCGTTCAAACAGCCTGGGCCTACAATATGGGGAAACCAAATTATGGTATCCCTGATCTGCAACACCCTAGCATTCAATCTGAGGGTTGGATTATTGATCCCAGTTTAGTCATTGGTATTGCAAAGCCGAAAAATAAATTTGGAAGTGAGCTGGCCGAGTTTATTCAAAAAGGTGGACTGGACTCGAAGAGATCCTTCAACCTAATGGGGCATATTCAAAGACTCTCAAATATTGGCCGCGCTTTGTCTGGGGAGCGTAATCTGGGAGCCTTGCTTGAAATAATTGTAAATGAGGCAAGGGACCTCACCCATGCAGATGGAGGAACTCTTTATATTTTAAAAGATGACGTTTTAAATTTTAAAATTGTTCAGAATGAGTCTTTGAATATATTCATGGGTGGTACCACTGGAAAAGACATAACCTTCCCGCCTGTGGCAAAAAATATGTCTAATGTTTCAGCGTATGTCGCAATAAAAAACATTTCAGTCAATATTCCGGATGTCTACAATTACGAACCTTTCGACTTTACGGGTCCAAAAAAATTCGATGAGAAAACCGGCTATCGAACCAAGTCTATGTTAGTGGTTCCTCTGAGTAATCACGAAAATGAAGTCATTGGAGTTTTACAGTTATTGAATGCCAGAGATATAAAGGACAAAAAGCGAGTTATTCCTTTTTCTCCTGATTACGAAAGTCTGGTTGAGTCTCTTGCATCACAAGCCGCGGTTGCGGTGAGCAATACTTCTCTAATCAACGAATTGAAGGCTGCACATCAGACACTGATAGTTGCTCGAGATATATCCGAAGAGGCCAACCGTGCAAAAAGTAATTTTTTGGCAAATATGAGTCACGAGCTTAGAACTCCCATGAACGCTATCATTGGCTATAGCGAAATGCTTATAGAGGATGCAGAAGAAGACGGTCTCGTTGACTTTCAGGATGACCTGAGTAAAATTCGCTCATCGGGGAAACATTTGCTCGGCTTGATCAACGAAATTCTGGATCTATCTAAGATCGAAGCGGGGAAAATGGATATCCTGCTGGAGAACTTCGATGTAAACAAATTGGTGAAAGAAGTGGAAGGTACCATTCATCCTCTTGCCGAGAAGGGTAAAAATAAGCTAGTCATTGATTGCCCTGAAAATGCAGGAACCATGGATGCCGATGAAACAAGAGTTCGGCAAATGCTCCACAACCTATTAAGCAATGCTTGTAAATTTACCGAAAATGGAACAGTCACTTTGAAGGTTTTTCGTGACATACGAGACGATATTGAATGGATAAATTTTGCTATTATAGATACCGGCATGGGAATCCCCGCGGATTCGATTAATAAATTGTTTCTAGAATTTTCGCAGGTAGATAATTCATCGACAAGAAAATTTGGTGGAACGGGGCTGGGCCTGGCTATAAGTCGAAGGTTTTGCTTGATGATGGGGGGCGATATTCGAGTGAAAAGTGTTTTCAATGAAGGCTCTACCTTCACCATTTATTTACCCGTCAAAGTGGTCACACAAGCCTCCTTACGTCGAAGGCAAAGTGATCGATAGTTGCATAAAATCAAAACGTCCATTCCTTTTTTTTTACTGCCAATAACTTTAATCCTGGTTTGACATTGGATCCCAAAAATTTTGGCATAGAAAAAAATATAATTGCGAGTTTCTCAAAATACGCTCACTCCTATGATCGTTATGCCCTTTTGCAGAAATCGATGGCAGAAAGGTTAGCGTCCTATTTACCAGAAAAGCCTCCTTCTCATATACTTGAACTAGGTTGTGGAACTGGAGTCTTTACTCGCCATCTGCTAGCCATGCCACTTAATAAGTTGACGTTGAATGATATTTCACCTGTGATGATTGACACATTGAAATCACGTTTAAATATTCCATCTGATACTAAATTCATAATTGGTAATGCTGAGAAAATATCACTTGATAAGGCCGATTTGATTTGCGCCAATGCAGTTTTTCAATGGTTCCTGAATCCCATGGAGGCCTTAACTCATTTAAAGAATTCATTAAATAAAACAGGAACCATACTTTTCAGTACTTTTGGTCCTGAAACTTTAGTGGAGTTTAGAGAGACAGCCAATTTAAGCAGTCCAATCAAACTCATCGCTCTCAAACAGTGGAAAACTTTTATGAAAAATTCTGGATTCACATTAAATTCTATTGATGTTGAAAAAAGAAAAATATTTTCTCCAAGTACCCTGAACCTAATGAAAAACCTGCAACAAATTGGAGCTGCGCCAATTAGAAATTTTAATGCCGGGGGATTAAGAAAGCTAATCCGAGATTATGATAAACGATTTGCCACCGAACAGGGAGTCTACTCAACCTGGGAGCTTTATTATTTTTCCATTTCCATTTAATTTCAAAAGATGCTTAATCTTTAACGCGTAAATATCACTCACTATGACTGTGAATATTCTCAGCAAGAATCTCTCTCTTTTAAAATCCCTTCATCCTAAAGCGTATGAGATTATAGTCAGTACACAGTCATCTCTGGAATATGAAGTTTCCTTATCTCAATCTGGTTATCCCACTCTTTCCCATCAAAGCTCAAAGGGAAAGAAAAAATATTTGCTCAGTAAATACGATCCGATGCGGGAAGCAACCCGCTTGATCGAATCATTAGATACTAGTGATACCACTAATTTTATTGTAGTTGGAATAGGATTGGGCTACCAGGTTGCAGAGCTTATCAAATCCACGTCTGAGCATTCTAGAATCGTTGTAATAGAAAATGACAGGCACTTAGCCAGACTAGCCTTTGAGACTAATGACCTCAAGCAACTACTAACCCACCCCGGCCTGAGCTTAGTTTTTTCTGATCAAAGGGAAGATGCAATAGCACTCTTAGAAGAAGAAAAAGTAAATTTCAGCTTAAATGGATATCGACTTATTCAACAGAATGCTCTGTCAGAAGTACATTCAAAAAGGACTAATGAGTTACTGGCAGGAATAAAAGAACTTTTTCAAGAATCCACTATTGAGCTTAAAACACAATCGGCAAAATCTAAAACCTTTTATAATAATATCTATAGAAATTATTCAAATCTAATTTCAAGCACTGGGATAACAAACTTAAAGGATTCTTTGTTAAATATCCCTGCAGTTATATGCTCAGCAGGTCCTTCTCTCGACAAGAATATCCAATTCCTTAAAGCAAAAAGAGATAATTTTCTCCTAATCACAGTAGCAACTGCGTTGAAGCCTCTTATAAAAAATGGAATCTCCCCTGATTTCATAGTAGTAATTGACCCCGACGAGACAACGCTTAACTTTTTTGATCTGCAAAATAATTCGAAGGATGCCTGGTTACTTTATAACCCTGTCGTTCCATCAAAAATTCCAGATACTTTTACCGGTAAACGTCTTACCTATGATTCTTCCATTAATCTGGCACTATGGTTGCAAAAGTATATTGGCAAAAAAGGTTCTCTTGGAAAAATATTTTCAGTCGCGCATGCTGCATTCCAGTTTGCCAGGTTCATCGGGTGCGGGCCGATTATATTTATTGGGCAGGACCTCTCCTTCTCAAAGAAACGATTGCATTCCAGACATTCCTATTACTATCGGCAACAGGAAGATAGAGTAAATCATCTTGAAACCATGAAATATTTAGACCAAGAAAAATTTCATTTGTATTCAAGTAATCTACTGGAGAGAACAGATATTTTTGATAAAAAAGTAACTACTTCAATATCTATGGATACCTATTCGAATATGTTAGCAAATTCAATAGATGAAAATTCAAGATCATTTAATGCTACAGAAGGCGGTATTGGAATAAGTGGGGTGGAAAATATTTCCTTGCGTGAAGCAATAAATTTATATTGCACAGTGAATATTTCAGTCAAAATAAGTGATGCTCTCAATTCTATTCCATTGGAATCGTCTGATACTAGCCAGATAACCCGAGCGGCCGACAAACAACTGGCCTTTTTCACTAAGCTTTCCAGTTTCTTAAACAGGATTGAAAAACAGTTTCTAAAAGATAAGCCTCTCACCAATCAGAGCAAGGGTGAGTTTGTTCAAAATATGAAGTTAACAATTCAATATCTGCTTAAAGATGAAGACGCAACATTGTTATTGCAAGGTTATGATTATTCTGGATTTTCGAGATGGAATCAAAGGTCGACTGCAATTTTAAACAGGAAAAAGTTGGTTGGGGAGAACGAACTCCTGGAAGAGGAGTTTCTGCGAGATCAGGAATTTTTTAAAGTTTTAAAAGGGTCTGTTAATTTCAATATGGATGTTTTTGAAAGCTTCTCGAAAGAAATTTAAATAGTTAAACCTTCTCCACATCGATAACGCTGGAACCACGACATTCATCAAACTTCTTAAACTTTTCAAAACCGACTTTCATTAACAACGTTTCCGTTTTATTAAAGTGTATGTAGATTATCGATAGCCCATTCAGGGATTAATTTTGTTAATCTGTTAATTTTCAATACTTTACCATTGACATTATTTGTTAATCCGCTTATTATTAGTCCATCGCAAAATTACAGAAAAAGGAGGCGGGCATGGAAGCTTTGCATGGAAAGAATATGCCTTCACCGGATGATACTCATTCAACCAAGATCAACAGTGTTGAGGAATTTGAGAACAAGCTCCGGGAAGAAAATATGCGTTTACTAAGAAACCTACGTATAAAAGAAATGATAGGTCGTGCAAAGTCGAATGATCCTGCTCTATGGCCCTTTAAATAAATTTGAAGCTTGTTGTTCAGGATCTCTTCTGATTTATATCTATTCGGCCAAAAGATTTTCAATTTCTTTTGTAAGGCCAAACCCCGATCCAAACCACTTTCCACGGAGCACACCTGTTTTATCAATCATTAAGGTTGAAGGTGTTCCTCTCATCTGATACTTCTCGAAAGTCGCAGCAGAAAACTTTTTATTCCTGTAATAAGGCATTACCTGTTCCATTATCTTTCTTTGACTTGATTCTGGTAACTTTTCAAATTCAGGAAAATCTCTTTCAATCATTTTTTTAGCCTCGACAGATGCATTTGATGGATCTGCAGGGATAATATTATCCCATGCCACAGGAAAAGGGATTGTGTAAGAGAGATGATTATTTTCGAGCATACCCTGGCTTCCTAATGTATACAAAGTTTCGCCTACCACTTCGCCATCACTTATGAGTTTCTTTAAATTCTCAAGATTATTTAGCTGAAAGTCTTCAAAGGCTGTAGCTAATCCCCAAAAAATAACAGGTTCATTACTGAACTTATTTAGAGCGTCAAGGATTTCCGGAAAACCCGCGCTAAAGCAGCCGGGACAATTAACCTGAAATACTTTCACGATAATTATTTTTCCTTTTTGCCGACTAATATTTGAAGGCTCTCCTTGAACCCATTCTGCAACCTCTAAGTCGGGTGCCAACTCATTAATCTGTGACATGAGACGACTCCTCGTTAATATTCATAATTAAACGGTTGATCAATGGTTTCATCCTTTCGGGAGGATTATTGCTGAGTGCCTCATCAAGCAAGTAGAGGGCACGACTCTTTTCACCCTGAAGGTTATGAATAACTCCCAGCATTACATAAGAGTTAAATCGCTTGTCTCCCATTTGGAAGTCATCAAGTATTTTTTGAAAATGTTTCTGTGCTTGAGAAAACTTTTTCAATCTAAAATAAGAAGAGCCCAAACCAAAATGGATATTGTCCTTTAGAAACATTGGAGGGTTTTGTTTTATTAAATTATTAAAAAGCCTGAGGCTTATTTTGTACTGCCCTTGACTGAAAGCTTTCATGGCTGCATTATAGTTAGTACTGGAAAAGATAACAGGAGGTTTAATTTTAGCGAGTTTCTTTAGCCTTTCCTCGGCTTGTTCAATTTTTGCCTGCGTTTCTTTTAGGTCGGATTGCATTTTTTTGCTACGATCAATTTCTTTACCAATCTGATCTGTAAAATCTTTTTGAGATTTGTGAATTTTCGCGTCAGTTTTGCGAGTTAAATCATCCATGGTTACTCCCTGTTGATCCAGAGAGGCATGATTAATGAAAAGTCTTTCTATTTCGCTTGTGAGCTTATCCAGATGTTCTTGGTTCTCTCTCCTTTTTGCTAATGTTTCGGCATCAGGGGGATCCCATGTATGCATTTCTGTAGGGTTTGCCGACCAGTTGCTGGGGGCAGAAGGAAGATAACCTCCACAAGAAATCAAAAACATCGAAAAAAATAAAATAATAGGTGCTGGAAAAATACTTTTCATAGCCCTGCAAGGTTGTATAATTAATAATTGTCTTAGTTTAAGTTTAGACAAAATCTCCTTAATATTCAACTCTTTAGGTAAATGACAGACTACTACTCGGTTCTTGGAATTAAAAACGGCTCTTCCGATGATGAGATTAAAAAGGCTTATCGAAAGCAGGCTATGAAATATCATCCTGATCGCAATGAGGGTGATACAAAAGCAGAAAGTAAATTTAAAGATATTAGTGAAGCCTATGCGGTTCTCAGCGACAAGAAAAAGCGTCGAGAATACGATCAGGTTGGTTCAGAAGGATTTCACCAAAAATTCTCACAAGAAGATATTTTTCGAGACTTTGATGTGAATGATATTCTTCGCGGATTTGGATTTGGAGGCAACCCTGCTCAAGGTAGAGGAGGGTTTCCTGGTGGAGGTAATCGCCCACATCGAGAAAATATAAAACCACCTACTCTGATAAAGGAACTTTCCATTGGTTTTGAAGAAGCGGCTTTAGGAGCACAAAGAAATATTGCTATTTCAAGAAATGGGGTTGTGGAGGAGACAAGCATTAATATTCCTTCCGGAGTTACAAATGGGAAAATACTTAGGTTGATGGGGAAAGGTCATTTAAGTCCAGATGGTAAAAACCAGGGTGACTTACATCTGAAAATTAGAGTCCACCCGCACCCTCTTTTCAGCCGGGATGCCCAAAATGTTATGGTGAACTCTGATATCAAATTGACGGATGCGCTTTTAGGCACAACCATTGAAGTACAAACATTAAACGGAATTAAAAGTGTTAAAATCCCACCCGGAATACAAAACAACTCCAAATTGCGATTAAAAGAAGTGGGTATCAAATCATCATCAGGTGTACAGGGGGATCAACTGGTAAATATAAAAATCGCAATTCCCAAAGGTTTAACTGATGAACAAATAAAACACATCCAATATTTAAAAGATACTGGCATTTGAGAGTCTAACGATTCGCAATTAGCCAGTTTTAAAGGGAGTTCAGCGTGGCCAAGGTATTTTTCAAAACAGACAATGTTACACATGAAGTGGAAGATGGTACCTCGCTCATGGATTTTTGCGAGGAAGTCGATGTTTCGCTTTCTTTTGGCTGCACAGAGGGCACTTGCGGAGTGTGTGAAGTCACCGTTCTTAAAGGCCGAGAAAATCTTTCACGAATTACAGAAGAAGAAAAGGAATATTTATTGGAAGAAGATCTTGAGGAAGGTATGCGGTTAGGTTGCCAAGTAAAGATACGAAAAGGTGATGTGACCCTCAAATGGA
Source organism: Nitrospinales bacterium (assembly GCA_047610985.1). Taxonomy (GTDB): domain Bacteria; phylum Nitrospinota; class Nitrospinia; order Nitrospinales; family VA-1; genus UBA8687. The sequence continues at coordinate 22,092 of JBLFWU010000035.1, forward strand.
AAAAGGTTAAAGGTTAGTTTACAACCCGCTACCTTTAATGTCCTCTTCGACTTTTTTCAACACCCAATCTTTAATCTCTTTCTCCAGCCTTTTAGCTTCGTCTGTTGGGTTTTCCGGGCATGCTTGGCTTGCCATGTCTGCAAAGCTCATCGCTTCTTCAGGAGGACCCGATTTTTGATATATCAGCGACATATTCCAGAGAGATTTCGCCTCTAAGTATTGCTCGCCATTTTTTCTGCCAATGGATTTAGCGTGGCGAAAACATATCAAAGCTTTTTCATCATTGTTCAATTCTGAATAAGTTTCCCCCAAACTATTAAGTAAGGTGTATTCAAATTTGAAATTGGTACCCTTGCGAATTTTGGGCCAGCCTTTTTCATAGAATTCTGCAGCCTTCTCAAATTCTTTGAGTTGTTGATAAAAGTCACCCAGCTTTTTCAATATAATTCCCTGGTCCCTCTTGATCCCCATTTTTTTTGCCAGAGTGAGAGCAGCCTCTAGGTTTTCAATTCCCTTTTTCGGTTTGCCCATTTTGATATGGGCATTTGCCATATTTTGTAATACTCCCATCTCCCGCATCTGATCTTTACATTGTCGGGCTACAGTTTTGGCCTGCTTAAATTGTGAAATTGCCGTAGTAAATTTTTTCATCTTATTGTAGACAATACCAAGATCATCAAGGCTTTTAGCCTCTTGCGACTTACTATCCGTCTTTTGGGCAATTTCCAATGATTTTTTTAAATTTAACTCTGCCTGCTCCAACTCGTCCGATTTGTAATAGGCCTGGGCAAGGAAATCCAAGGCTTGCATTTCTTTTTTCTTATTACATTCAAGCCTTACAAACTCTAATACTTTTTCAAAGCATTCACTGGCTCTCTCATAATTCCCTAATTCAAGGCTAGCCTGTCCTAACAGATCAAGAGCATCTCTCTCATCCTTTGCGTGGCCTAATTGGTTGGCAAGCCTCTGAGCATCCTCCAAATATTCGGAGGCTCTTTCAAAGAGTCCTAAGCTAGATAACTGCATACCCAGCGTGAGCAGGTTATTTTTTTCCGATTCAATATTTTCAGATTCACGAGATGCCGTTAAAGCTGATTCATTCCAATTAATGCAGTCTTCAGGAGGATGACGCATTGGCATCAAAACCCGAGCCTGTGTACAGTAGTCACCGCATAGTTTTGCGATATTTGCATCTTCCGTGCTTTTATTCGCAGACCAAGTATGACCCGCCTGAATATTGGACCAATTTAAGTCAAACATGTTTAAAGCACTTTCTGATGCTTCTTCATCTTGTCCATAAAGTTCGTTGGCTTCTGTCAAAACCTCGTAATAATAAAGAGCCAAGTTTCTGTGCGTTAGTATTTTCTCTGAAGGTCGTACTTCTTTGGAAACCAGTTGACGAATAACTTTATGGAAAAAGTACCGTTGGTTAAGGGGATCATATTCTATGAGTTTCAAAGCGACTAGTCTTTTTAGATGCTCATTACCCCTATCGCCACAAATATTTTCTTCAGCTTTTTCATCAAAAGAATCTGCAAACAGGGCTAGTTTTCGAAGAACGGTTGCTGTTTCTTTTTTCAATTCCTTATTAACGACATTGAAAATTGCCTGTACATCGCGATCAATAATTTCAACCTCTTTTTTCTTTTCTTTCAGGTATTCGTCGCCTTCCGGCTTCATTAGCTTACGTTCTTCTCGTAGTTGATTTAATAGATTGGCTAATGGGTAGTCTGTGGATTCTTTCAGAAAAGAACCAGCAATTGAGATAGCAAGCGGTGAGTGACCACAAAGTTCAGAAATTTCTCCTGCATCCTGTTTTGCACTCGGAGCAAAATAGAACAATAACAATTCTCCTTCATCAGGATGTAATGCTTTAACCTGCCTTGAGAATGAACCTGGAGGGGCAATTTTGCCTTCTGAGGTTGTAATCATCATTCCAGCCTTGGGTGGCATCAGCTGTTTTACCTGACTGAGCTTTTTTACATTCTCAAGAACAATCAAGATTCTTTTACCTCGAAATGATGCACCATATTGCTCAGAAAGCTCAAAAGGGTCCGATGGAATAGGATCTTGTGGTTTGAATGCCCTCAACACATAACCCATCGCTTGACTAACAGATAAGGGTTTATCACCCTCCCCTTTTAGATCGATATAAAATTGAGCATCGGCATACTTGGGTGCTAACTGATGAGCTAATTCCACCGCCAAGGCAGTTTTACCCGCTGCTTTTTTTCCATACAGACATATTGGGCCTCCGCTTCCCCAACTTTTACCACTCACTTCGTGGATAATATCTTTTCTTCCAAAAAATGCTTCGAGCTTTTGCGGCAATTGTTCTGTCGATAATGCAGGGAAGCTTTTGGAGTTAATCATGGATAATTGATTTAATAAACTAGCTCCGCCCGCTGATGAGGATGAGCCAGCGGAAGTGGGCGAAGAAACTGTAGCATCATTGCTTGTAGAAGAACTTGAGGAAGGATTTTCTTTATTCTGGTGTGAGCTATTCTTATCAGAACTGAAAAGGACAAAGCGTAGTCCGATACCAACAACCACCAAAACAATTATGATTAACGAAAAATCCATAAAGACTTCTTGTGAAAAAAGGTTTAAAAAAGGTGAAAAAGATTCAAAGTTAAAGGGGTAAAATATATTACTATGTAATTCTGCAAATTACCCAATTTTTATGCGATATTTCAATGTTTTCGAATAAAATTATCTCCTAAATTTTACAGGTTTTGAAAAAATAATATTTGGTTTCTCAATATATTAAGCAAACTTGACTTCATCTAAAACTCTGGTAAAATTCGAATGTTACTAAACTCTTTTAAACAGTCCAGAGAGGCTGTAAAGGGATAAAATGATCAGTGTACAAATAGTATTAACACCTTCTTATGGGTTGCAAGTCACCCCAAGAAGGTTTTTTTTTGGCCCATTCCCTCCTGCACCAATATTAACAAGGTCAAAATGAACACGATCATATTGAATGAAAAAGGTATTGCGCGGGCCATAAATCGAATTTCCCACGAAATTCTTGAGCGTAATCAGGGTGCTGAAAATATCGCGCTAATTGGTATTCGTACTCGCGGAGTAACTCTTTCCACTCGCCTGCAAAATAAAATCAGTGCAATCGAAAATATTGAAGTTGCTACTGGAGCCTTGGATATAACTCTTTATCGAGATGATCTCGGGGTGGGACTTCAAAAACCCGAGCTGAAAAAAACTGAAATCACATTTGGACTTGAAGGAAAGCATGTAATCCTTTGCGATGACGTTTTATTTACTGGGCGAACCATTCGTGCCGCCATCGATGCCCTTATAGACTTCGGTCGTCCAGCTTCAGTGCAATTAGCGGTATTAATAGATAGAGGCCATCGCGAATTACCGATAAGACCCGATTATGTTGGTAAAAATATTCCCACACCAAAATCCAAACGCGTTCAAGTATTTTTAAAAGAAATAGATGATGAAGACAAAGTCATAATCCAGGAGCAGGTGAAGTGACCCAAACCACCACGCTTTCTCAGCGAAACATTATTACGATGGAAAGCCTTACCGCTGATGATATTGACACAATACTCGATACCGCAGACTCCTTTAAGGAAATATCTACACGAGCTATTAAAAAAGTTCCAATCCTTAGAGGGCGGACAATAATAAACTTGTTCTTCGAACCAAGCACTCGAACTCGCACCTCTTTTGAAATTGCCGGTAAAAGATTGAGTGCAGATGTGATTAACATCTCTGGTGCGGCTAGCAGCACGGTTAAAGGAGAGAGTCTGATAGATACAGTAAAAAATTTAGAAGCAATGAACCCAGATATTTTGGTCGTTAGGCATAACTGCTCTGGAGCTCCTGCCCTTATCACGCAATTCGTCAACAAACCTGTCATCAATGCAGGTGACGGCTCTCACGAGCATCCAACTCAGTCTTTACTCGATCTTTTAACCATTCGAGAGCACAAAGGGAATTTAAAGGGATTGAAAGTAACAATTGTCGGTGACATTGCTCATAGCCGAGTGGCCCGATCCAATATTCATGCTATGCAAACTATGGGCATGGCGGTTAAAGTGGTCGCCCCCCCTACCCTTATACCCATCGGAATTGAGCAACTTGGTGTTGAAGTTTGTCATGATCTTGCAAAAGGAATAAAAGATGCTGATGTCATCATGATCCTGCGCATTCAACTGGAAAGGCAAAACCAAGGATTACTTTCAAGCTTGAGAGAATACGCCAATTATTTTTGTCTTACTGAAGAGCATCTATCCAATGTCAGCGATGAAACTCTGATAATTCATCCTGGCCCCGTTAACAGAGGAATTGAAATCTCATTAGATGTAATGGAAGGACCACGTTCCCTTATTCTGAATCAAGTGACCAACGGAGTCGCGATACGAATGGCTCTTTTTTATCTATTATTAGGGGAGAGCGATGCGAATTCTAATTAAAGGCGGACATCTCATCGATCCTGCTAACAAAAAAAATGGCCAATTCGATTTACTTATCAGCAAGGGAAAAATTGAAGCCGTAGAACCTGAAGGGAAAATTAAGGATATTCCAGGCGTAGAAATAATTGATGCCAAAGGAGCCATAGTGTCACCTGGATTCTGTGATATGCATGTCCATTTCAGAGAACCTGGGCATGAATATAAGGAGACGATAGAAACTGGCAGTCAATCTGCTGCAGCCGGAGGTTTTACAACCGTTGCAGTAATGCCTAACACTTCCCCTGTCAACGATAATCGCTCTGTCACCGAATTCATATTATCTCAGGCAAGGGAAACCTCGAATATCAACATTTTGCCCATTGGCGCTATAACAAAAGGGTTGAAGGGTGAAACTCTATCGGATATGGGAGAACTGAAAGAAGCTGGTTGCATTGGCTATTCCGATGATGGCAGACCGGTGAGCAATAGTGAAATTATGCGCCGCGCCCTAGAGTACAGCAAAATGTTTGACTTGCCCTGCATTCAACATAGCGAAGTCCTTGAGTTAACCCAGGGCGGAAGCATGAATGAGGGAATTGTTTCAACCGAACTCGGACTCAAAGGAATGCCCACAGAGGCGGAAGATATAATGGTACATAGAGATATCTGCCTGTTACCTAAAACCGGAGGCCGACTTCATGTGGCACATATCAGCAGTGGAGGCTCAGTCGATTTAGTCAGACAGGCTAAGGCGAAAGGGCTAGCCGTTACCTGTGAGGTGGCACCACATCATTTCACCCTAACCCATGATGCATGTAGAGGTTACGATACGAATGCAAAAATGAGTCCGCCGCTCAGAGCTCAATCTGATCTCGAAATGATTAAAGAAGGTATGCGAGATGGAACTATCGATATCATAGCCACAGACCATGCTCCGCATGATCGAATCGATAAACAGGTTGAGTTCAGCAAAGCCTGTTTTGGAATTGTTGGTCTCGAAACAGCACTTCCTTTAACCTTGAAAATGGTCGATGAAAAAGTCATTTCACTGGAAAGAGCTATCGATATGCTCACCTTTCAACCCAACAAATTATTCAAGCTTGATAAAGGCACATTGGGGATTGGAAAAGCTGCGGACATTACCCTGTTTGATGAGAAAATGGAATACACTATAGACCCTAGTCAATTCAGATCGCGCAGCAAAAACTCTCCATATAAAGGCTGGAAAGTGAGAGGCAAAGTACTTCGTACTCTAGTAAATGGTAAAACAGTTTTTAAGTGCAACTAATCTTATCCGATTGATTTAGAAAAATGAAAGCTCTTTTAGTTCTCGCCGATGGAAAAATATATGAAGGTGAGCATTTTGGTTCCGAAGGTGAGGTAGAAGCTGAAATAGTTTTTAACACCAGCATGGCCGGATATCAGGAGATCATCACAGACCCTTCCTATTGTGGCCAAATGGTGGTTATGACCTATCCCTTGATCGGAAACTACGGTGTTAACCCAGAGGACTTTGAATCCGACCGTCCCCATTTATCAGGCTTCATTGTTAAAGAGCTTAGTAAGGTTCAAAGTAACTGGCGTTCACGTGGCAGTCTGGAAGACTTTTTGAAGGAAACAAATGTATTTGGTATTCAGGGAATAGATACACGCGCTTTAACCCGCCGAATTCGTGAAAAGGGTGCACAGCAAGCCATTTTGTCCACAGATACTACTGACCCACAAAAACTCATCGAAAAAGCCCGCAAGTCATCGGGTTTAATGGGCAGAGATTTAGTTAAGGAGGTTACCTGCAAAAAAGCCTATGACTGGAATGAAAGTGAATGGACTATTAAGGAAGGAAAAACAGAATTAATAGAGGTCAAAGATCGTCCCTTTAACGTGCTGGTCTATGATTTTGGAGTTAAAAGAAATATTTTAAGAAAATTAACTCGCGCCGGATGCAAAATCAGGGTTGTCCCAGCAAGCACACCAGCGGATGAAGTTCTTGCCTCAAAGCCCGATGGAATTTTTCTTTCCAATGGCCCGGGTGACCCGGCAGCGGTTCCTTATGCTATCGACAATGTGAAAACTATTTTAGGTAAAGTTCCTGTGTTTGGAATATGCCTCGGCCATCAAATTTTAAGTCTGGCATTAAAGGGGAAAACTTATAAATTGAGATTTGGTCATCATGGTGGAAACCAACCTGTGTTGGATGTGAAGTCCGGGAAAATTGAAATCACTTCCCAGAATCACGGTTTTGCTGTAGAGCGAAATTCCTTTGATAGTGATGTGGATATAACTTATTTGAACCTGAATGATGATACCGTGGAAGGCATACAACATAACAGCTGGCCTGTTTTTTCGGTGCAATACCACCCTGAGGCTTCTCCAGGGCCTCATGATTCTGAGCATTTGTTTGATAAATTTGTAAATCTTATGAAAGTAGGAGATTAATGCTCAGAGAAACTTTAGAGCAGCTATTCGAATTCGCCGCAAAAG
>JBLFWU010000036.1:0-27284 GCA_047610985.1 Nitrospinales bacterium
ATCCAGAGCTTTTTTGGTGACCTCCCAGTTATTGATGCCGGAGTTTCTTGGCTTCCCCGTATAGCATAAGACAATATGTCGGGTGAGTTCTTTTGGTTTTACAGGAAGAGTTTTCGTACCGATGCCTAAAAAACCCGGGTTGACTGATCTGACGCCCCCATACATGGCTGAGAAATAATCCTGAGATCCTGCTGGGACACGGATCACCTGGGTTTCAATGTTCCTGGCAATCTCAATCATTTCCTGCTTGCTATATCTCTTGCCTGTGAACTTGTTCAACGCACCATGCAAGGCAATATTTAAGGCTGATGAACCCCCAATCCCGGAGCCTTGAGGAGCTTGACAGTTCGTAGAGATTTCCAGTCCCGATTTTGGAGCATAAAATTTCAGCGTCCGAGTTATTAGCTCAAGGGGATGATTTTCTGGCAATGCATTTAACGAAGAAAAGGAGTCTTCTAAATTCAAATCTCGGGAACGAAGAACGATGCGCTTATCTTTTCGGGAAGATATCTCAACCTTGGCATACAGATCAATGGCTGCATTGAGGGTAGGGGCGTTGCTAAAAAAAAGATGCAACGGCCAGATATCCAGAGTGCCTCCGGCTAAATCAATGCGGGTGGGTGCGGAACTTGTTATCAAGAGGAGTTTACCTGGTTCCCGTTAAAGGTTGTCAGAATCTTTATTCTGACTTGCCTCTAAGTCATTAATTTTCTTGCTCAACTTGGAAACCAAAGCACCGTAGGATTCGGTTTTTATAATTTTGCTGAACTGAGTGCGATAATTGCGAATCAAGCTCACTTCTTCTATTACAAAGTCATAAACCGTCCATCTACCCTCTTCATGGATTAACTTGTAATCTACATCTATGGTGCCATCTTTACGGACGATTTGGGTTTTAACCAGCGCATATTTTCCTTTAACCTGTTCCCCAACATAATTGATTGTTTCGTCCTGATAATTTTCAATTTTAGTGGCGTAGGAATTCTCAAGAAGCCTTTTGAACAACCCTGTAAATTCTTCGCGTTCTTTTTCGGTCCGGGTTTTATAGTTTTTTGCCAGAGAGCGCATGACCATCTGCTTATAATTGAAACGAAGACCTATCGTTTCTCGAAGTTTTTCTCTTCTTAAAAGAGGTTTTTTCTTTAATTCTGTATCAGCTACTATCTCAAGAACCCTATCAATGGTCTGTTTCACGTCTGAGGTGATTTCTGATCCTGCAAACACTTCCCCCGCAAGACTAAAAAGGAAAAAGAAAAGGACGCCCGGTAAAATTTTTCTTATCATCACAAACCTCAAAAGTTGAATTCATTGTCTTTAACTTTGTAACTTTATCAAATATGCTCCATGCAATCAAGCATCGTGAATGAGCCATTGTTTTGCTATTTAATTCAATAAATAAGTTGTTTTTGATCGTGAGACCCCGAATCTGTTTCTCACATTGGCATCTATTTAAACCGATAAGGAATTTTAAGCGGAATGCAAATTTTCGGACTGCTTTGCAGTTTCGCTCGTTTGTGGTGAAATTCTCGGGTTATGCCAAGAAGTTATAAATTTAAACAAATTGTTTAAAATATTGACAAATTTCAGGCGATTTCATATAGTAGATACATCCCAAAATTTGGAGAAAGTCCAAATTATTCAATATTTTATATCAAGGCCTGTCTGCTGTGAGACAAAACTTGTTGATACGAAAAATATTCATTTTTATTGTTCTAATGAGCGGCATGCTGGACGGCTGTGGAACAGTTGATCTGAAAGTCCGTAAAAATCTCGATCACCCCAACATACACCCTAAAACGGTGGCGATATTGCCTTTTACGCTTGCAGACTCTGCGCCAGAAGACGTGCCTGTGCATAAATTATTTCGAGAATGCTTCTTTAACTATTTTAGTTATCTAGGTTATGTAGATATCCCGCTGGAAACCATAGACTCAAAACTACAGGCAGCCGGGATGAGAAAGTTCAAAAAAGTTCTTGAACTCAGCCCAGAAAGATTAAGAGATATCCTGGGTGTGGATGCGGTGATCAAAGGTCAGGTGCTCGATACCAGTAACTTTACAGGTGGCATTCACGCCGAGACCTCGATTAAGGCAAAAATCATAATGCTCGATTTGAGAACCGGTGAAACCCTTTGGGAAACGGAGCATACCGAGAGCACCTATTCAGGAATCCTTTCTCCAACTATCGTTGGGATTATTAAAAATCAAATGGAGAATGTGAACGTCCATCAGGTGCTATATAAAACTGCCAAAATGTTTTCTATCAGTATGTTGAAGGAAATTCCTGACCCAGCCGGAGCCTGGCAGGAGAAAATTCGATTACCTCAAATCACAAGTATCGAAACCAATTTAAAGCCCAACCAAAAGCTCCATGGTAATGATCAAATATATGTGAACCTTAAAGGCGACCCGGGTTTAAAAGGTTCTTTTGGAATTGGCAGTTGGAAGTCGAATATCCCGCTTAAGGAAATCGTACCCGGTATGTATTCCGGCAGCTATATCGTGCAGGAAAAAGATGAAATCTCGAGTGGTCTAATAATCGGGACTTTGAAAAACTCACAGGGGCTGGCAGGTAAAAGGTTTTATAAGAGTGGAATGGCTCAAATGGGAAAATCATCTGATTTATGAAAAATAAGCAATACAATAATTTTTTGCAAGGGTTGTTGATGGGGTTCATAGCTCTGTCCGTTTCCGCTTGCGCTAGCGATTTGCAGACAAAGGTTGCAGGAAACCTGATGGCTCTTTCCAAAAATCAGACCGTAGCTATTCTTCCTATTGAGACAAGCGATGCGGGACAAAAAGAAATGGCCGAAATGTTTCGTCTCGGCTTGTATGCTAACCTCAAACAATCCAAATTCCAGTTGCTGGAACGCTATGTCGTTGATGGACTATTAAAACAGAACAAGCTGACAGACCCGTCAAACTATTTAACGATCAACCCCATGCAGTTTGGAGAAATTTTGGGGGTAGATGCTATCGTTTTCAGTCGAATCAATAAAGTCGAACGGTCCTATTTAGTCATACATTCCTCCATTGAGCTGAGCGTCTCCGTGCAAATGGTAGATACCAGGAGCGGCGAGATTCTTTGGCGGGCAGAACAGACCGAGAAAGACTTCTCGGGAATCGGAAAAATTCCAACGGGAATCACCACCGCAATCCTCGCACCAATTCAATTCGTTACCAACAAATTTAACCTTCGCCGCATGACTTCCAATATGGTGGACAAGCTGACCTCGCTGATAAAACACCCCGGTGAAGCCAGTGAGGAAAGCCAATTCGAGGCACCGGTGATCGCAAAAAATGCCACCAGCGATTTGAAAAAAATTGATGAACTCCAACAACTCAAATCCGAATGGCAACAGGCTTTGGTTCTGGATGAAGAATCAGAATTGTCTGGTTTTGGTATGGAAACACCCGAGGTTGCAGCAGTACCTGCAAGTATTCCAGTTGAGCGAAATATAAAAAATACCTTTATACCTGTCCAAGAAACCAGGCTAGTGGAATCTGAAATGAGTCCTCTGCCGGGAAAAAATGAAATCAAGCGATTTCAATCGGTAGAGCCTATTCCAATGAATTCCTTGCGCGCTACCATTGCTGAACCCGAAATAGTAATAGAATATAAAGAGAAAGAAATCCTTCGGGTAACCCAATCAAACTCCGTGGTCAGGCAGCCCGAGCCTAGCAAGCCGCTGCTATACACTATTCAGGTTGGCGCATATAAAACCAAAGCCTATGCAAAGAAGCTGGAACAATCTCTTAAGAGAAAAGGTTATGATGCCTTTGTCATCCGTAGCGCAAAAAAAATCTATCGCGTTCAGGTAGACCGATTTGACAGCAAAGACGATGCTGTCAAACTTGCCCAACGAATCCAAACCAAAGAGAAATTGAAAAATTTTGTGACCCGCTTTTCCGGTGTCTGAATTGATTCAGTTTCCAAAAACTAAAATACAGTCTTCAGGAAACACTTTCCGGTAGCATTTCTGCAAATTGCTTGGCATAGCTAAAGGGTTTGTCTTTGTACTCTTTCTCAAATTGGACAGCAAAGGGATCAATGAATATATCTTCAATTCCTTTTTCCATCGCTTCAAATGTGCCCTGTGCGATTTCAGAAGGTGGTGCTTTCTCCATAGGCACCCCTGCAGCCATATCCGTATCGATAGGACCGGGGTAAACACCAAATACCCCTGTTCCTTGTTTAGTCAGTTCTGCACGAACCCCTTGAGTAAGAGAATAAAGGGCTGCTTTGGATGCAGAGTAAGAGCCTAACATTGGGAAATTGACCAGACTTGCTACCGAAAGAATGTTAGCAATGGCCCCCCCCATTATTTTTCAAAATTGGGGAAAAGGCTCGAATCATCGATAAAGTACCCAAATAATTGACTTCCATTTCTTGTCGAGTAGCCGCTATGTTTTCTGCGCTGATAAATCCCTGGTAGGTTGCCACACCCGCATTGTTTATTAATAAGTTCACATTTGATGCTAGATCGGCTGCTAGCTTAACCTGCTCCTCTTTGGTCACATCCAGAGTCAGCACTTCAACCACCCCCTCATGCTCCTTGATAAAGCTGGAGTGATCTTTTTTAAACACTTCCACATCACGCATTGCTGCATACACTTTTTTCGCACCTTTTTGAATTAAAGCTTCAACATAAGCTTTTCCAATTCCCCTGTTAGAACCTGTAACCAATGCAACGGAATCTTTAATTTTCATTTCCCCACTCCTATGTTAATTTATGTTAGTTAAATAACTAATTATAATTGTAAAAATTTTTACATGGCCAAAATCCAGGTCTGAAGCCTTCTCAGTTCGTTTTCGATAATTGCGGGACTTTTTAATGCATTTCCAACAACAGCAGTGCCATGAAGAGAGGCAATCAGTTGAAGACTTAATTCTTCAGCATTCTTTTTCCCCAATTCGACAAACTGCTCAGATAGCCATTTTAACTGCATCTTTATCAGTCCGTCCGCTTGCTTGGAAATCGGCTCTCTTTCCTTATCTAATTCCTGACATAGGCTACCAACAGGGCAACCGTACTTAGCAAGTTTATGCTTTAAGCTTAAAGTGTCATCTATCATTGCCGCCAAGCGGTCTTTGGGGTTCGGTAATTCATTTAACTCTTCGTACCAGGATTTCAGATTTTCACTTCGATGATTTAGTACTTCTAAAATCAATTCTGCTTTAGTTTTGAAGTAATAGTGGACGTTTCCCAAAGGAACTCCAGAATCTTCAGAGATATCAGCAAGAGAGGTTTGATTGAACCCTACTTGATGAAATAATTTGGCGGCAGAATTCACCAGTTTTTCTCTTTTACCACTTGTTTTAGGCATGAATTGAAATTAGTTAGTTATTTGACTAACTAATAGTACATTTTAAACGGGATTATTGTCAATTAATTTTTCAAGAAGTTATCTAGTAGGTCAAAAACCTTTAGTATCTCGTCTTCGTTATTATAGAAATGCGGGGAAAAACGTACCAGCCCATCACGTACCGTAAGTTTGACTTTGTTTTTCATCATATATGAATAGAGCAGGCCGACATCTTTGTCCAAGATGAACGAAATATTTCCAGAACGCTCCTCTAAAAATGTGGAGCTGTAAATTTTAATATCTCGTCGGCTCAATTCAGTAATTATGCAATCACCCAGATTCATCACACGTTTTTCGATATTATCGATGCCCGTCTCAAGTAGCAAGTCCAGCGAGGCACCAAAAGCGTGAATGCTCATCGTGTTTAGTGTTCCCTCTTCAAATTTTTTTGCATCTTTTTTGAGAGTGAAATCATAGTCCATAAAGTCTGCTGCGTTGACCACGTTGCCCCAGCCCATTGTCACCGGACGAATTCTATCCACCACTTCTTTTGATATATAAAATCCCCCCAGTCCTTCAACGCTCAGCATCCACTTATGTCCATCAGCAGAAAGAAAATCGATGTGATCTTTTTTTACATCCATAGGTAAGACACCAAGACTCTGAATGGCATCTACAAAAAATAGAACTCCTTTTTCTTTGCAAAAGGTACCTAGGCGATTGAGGTCGCTTCGAAATCCACTATTACATTCCACTGAACTGATGGAGAGTATTCGCGTTCTGTCGTCGACTTGTTTTGTCAGGTCATCGAAGAGAACTCGTCCTTCAATGGACTTCACCATTCGTGTTTCAACACCCCTTTGTTTCAAATTCCACCAAGGATAGACGTTGGCAGGGAACTCGATATCGGGGATGACAACATTGTCGCCCGGTTGCCAATCGAATCCATTTGCGATGATGGAGATTCCTTCCGAAGTGTTTTTGATGAAAGCTACTTCATCTATGTCAGCGTTGATGAGTTGTGCAAAACTTTTCCGGGTGCGCTCCAACTCCAGTATCCAGGTTTCGTAATGAACCGTACCGAAACGAGTAGCGTCGTCGACAAAAGCAGTGACACTCTTTCGCACTCGTTCCGGCAAAGGCGCAACTCGGGCATGATCGAAAAAAATAAACTCATCCGTTACAGGAAACTCTTTTCTTATGTTTTTAAAATCCATTTTGAAGTCACTTAAAAAATATTTCTAGAAGCGAATCGATGTTGATTTGCTTATTTATGCACTGACATGTTCTCCTCGGGCGTTGCAAGGCTACGCCTTGAGGGAATAGGGACGATCTCATAGTTAAGGCGCAATTAAAATTACTTACTTTACGAGTCTTGACCTGTTGGTCTCACTCCGAGTGACTGGTGGCACGGAGGATGGAACGGAATCCGTATTTTTTGCGTATCCGGTCAATGCCCTGATAAAGCCCGTCCCAGCGTTCACCATCTTTTAGATCAAACAAATCTTCTTGCTGGTAAGGATGCGCCGTAAGAGAAGAAAGTGAAACTCCGATCAGACGTATTCGCGCCTTGTGGTTAAAAGCTTTACGGAACAAATTTGCCGCCGTCTTTAAAAGCGTGTGATCCGCCGCCGTTGGCCAGCCCAAAGTTTGAGAACGAGTCACTGTCTTAAAGTCAGAGTCTCTTAGCTTTAACGTAATTGTTCTTGCAAACAATCCATTACTTCGAAGTTGCGCTGCGGTTTTCTCTGTCAGATAACTGAGTGTTGACTCGAGAAATAATAAGTTCATGGAATCCGTAGCGAAAGTCGTTTCCCGGCTGATAGAACGAGGTTCTTCGATTTCTGCGTTGACTGGACTGCTGCTGACCCCCCTTGCTTTGCGGTAAAGTGACGCACCCCATTTTCCATGAGTCTCTTCAAGTATTGCCAGTGGCAAGCGTGCAAGATCCGCAACCGATTTGACACCCATGCTGTTCAACTTGGCACAGCCTTTGGGACCAATTCCCGGGATACGTTTTATTGGAAGCGGTGCGAGGAACTGTTGTTCCTTGCCTGGCGCGATCCACAACATGCCATTTGGTTTGCAATAAGCCGAGGCGACTTTTGCCATGAGCTTGTTTGTGGCAATACCGATGGAGGCATTGAGTCCGAGTCGGTCGCGTATCTCGTTGCGAATTGTTTCGGCTGTTTTTAGAATCGGACCATGTAATTTTCCACATCCTGTTAAATCAACAAATGCCTCGTCTAGGGACATCGGTTCAACTAGGGGAGAATAATTTCTGAGAATCTCGAACACCTTGGCCGAATATTCACTGTAGAGTTGATGCGAACCGCGTAAAAAAATAGCGTGTGGACAAAGGCGTTTCGCTCTCGCAATCGGCATGGCAGAATGAATGCCGAATTTTCTCGCCGCATAAGATGCTGCCGCAACCACTCCTCGGCTATCTATATCTCCTCCAACGATAACGGGTTTATCTTTTAAAGATGGGTCGAGTACTTCTTCGACAGACACGAAAAACGCATCCATATCTACATGTAAAATTTCTTTCAATTCAATCTCTTGCTTATCTGTGGTTGATTATTTGGTGAATTTCCTTAAGACACTGATGACCACGCCCTGGATGACGAAATCGCCCTCGCTAACAAAGATGGGTTTCATATCCGGGTGTGCAGGTTGTAATCGTATCTGACCGTTCTCGCGGTAAAACCGTTTCAAAGTTGCGCGATCGTTATCGATCAACGCCACCACCGTTTCTCCATTTTCTGCCGTGTTTCGTTTTTCTACTATCACATAATCTCCGCTCTGAATATGGTCTTCAATCATCGAATTGCCTTTGACACGCAAAACAAAAACATCTTTACCCCCTCCATCGGGTAACAGATCGATCACTTCGCGTTGATCGAGAGTTTCTAAAGGTTTTCCTGCGGCTATTTCCCCCAGTAATGGATAGGACAAAGCATTGCTCGACTGGGGCACCACTTCAATAGCACGGCTCAGGTTCTGTTGTTTGCGGATCAGTCCCTTCTCTTCAAGATGAGAAAGGTGTTTGTGCACCGTAGCTGGAGAACGGAGGTCAAACTGTTTGCCTATCTCGGCAATGCTCGGCGCATACCCACGGCTACGAATATGGCCTTTGAGATACTCATAGATTTCCCGCTGACGCTTGGTGAGATGCATAGTCTTAATCTCCGTTTACCGGCGAACCGCCGGAAGGAATTCATCAATACCGGTTAAGCTAAGAGTGTCTTTGCTTCTTTTACTATGTCTTTTATCCTAGGCGAAAATTAAACGAAAATCAAGCCTGCTACACAGGCAGGTAATTGGTCTATTCCAAAAAAGCGAAGAGAAGCCGCCAATCCTTTCACTTTAGGTCTGCCGGTATTCCTTTCAGGCGTAGCCTTGTTGCCTCCTGCACATGTGAGTGGTAGGCTTGGGAGTATGGAGAATAAATTAAAAATTCTATTCTTGTGTACAGGTAACTCTTGCCGCAGCCAGATGGCGGAAGGATGGGCGCGGCATTTGAAGAGCAATGTCATTCAGGTATTTTCAGCTGGGCTTGAGGCGCATGGCCTCAATCCCAACGCGGTGAAAGTAATGCAAGAAGAGGGAGTGGATATTTCCTCGCAGAAGTCGCAGCGCGTAGAAGAGGTCGAAACGATTCCTTTCGATATTGTTGTCACCGTTTGTGGGCACGCGGATGAAAACTGCCCGGTTTTTTCCTGCGCTACAACTGTTGTTCATCACGGATTTGACGATCCTCCCAAACTGGCGCAAACAGCAAAGACAGATGAAGAAGCCCTAGGTCATTACCGTAGAGTTCGCGATGAAATTCGTGCATTCATAGAAACCCTTCCAGAAGGATTGCATTGATCATGAAATGGTTTGCTATAAAAATTATTTTTCTTCTCTCCCTCGCCATGTTTGTTAACTCCTCAATAGGAGAAGGTGCAACACGGATTGTCGTAGTAGGTGATACAGGAACTGGCGAGAGAGCATATGCCCCTGGTTTTATGGCGGTGCAAAAAGCTATGCGCGAAAAAAATGCCGATGCTCTATTGCATTTGGGCGATTTCGTTTACCAGCCCGATTTTTTTCCTCAATCCTGCCCTGATCGATATGTTAAAGAAATCAAAGAGACTCTTTCCGATCCTTACCCGATAAAATTATTTGTAGCGGGGGATAACGACTTGCCACCCAAAAAATGGAAACCAAAAGCTTCCGGCTGTTGGGATAGAATTGACCGCCTTGATTCCGGATTCGACACATTGGGTATTCCTTCCCCTCGTGCTATGGAAGGAACGCGGGTGATCGGCAATGCGTTGATCGGGGTTATCAACAACTATCCCTGGCAAGACCCTACTCCCTGGCTTGCTCCGCGTATCAAAGAAGCTAGAGAAAAAGGGATGTGGATCATTCTAGCTGTCCACGAACCGGCGATCACCACTGCCTGGTATCTCGACAAGCGTAATACGGTTCTTAAACAATTAAATGCTTTAAAACCGGATCTGGTTTTGGCAGGCAATCAACATTCTTACGAACGTTTTCATCAGATGAGTCCGATTGAAGAGGGTATTTTTAAAGTCATCAAATCAGAGTCAGGAAAATACCAAAGTGGACATGGGACAATGCACATTGTCTCAGGTGGAGGGGGTGCCACCTTCAAACCTTTCGCCGACCAGCAAAATAAAGATAAGCGGACTGCGCCGAAAGATGTGTTTGATGCATTAGCCAATAGAGCGTTGATGAACCACTTCATCACTCTGGATATTTCAAATGAAAAACTGGAAGGTATTGTTTGGCGTGTGTGCGTCCACGATGATCCCGATGATGAATGGGACCCTAGATGGAAGGCAGGAAAAAAGTTTTGGCAATCGATTACATTGGAATGCGTTGGCAAGCCGGAAGGTATTAGTGTTTACGAGACGTTCGGATTTTCGAGGCAATAAAAATCCCCCTTTAGATTTTATGAAAATCTACCGGGGGGAGCGAGTCAGTTTTTCCCGTTTGATTCGGCGATAATAGCGTCTATTTCATCGCAGGTCTTTTTAACATCCTCAGCGGACTTATCGAGTGCGGCCTTTTCTTCTTCCGTCATGTTTAGCTCGATAATTTTTTCTATTCCATGAATGCCCAGCATAACAGGCACACCAAAGAAAATACCTTTCCAGCCATACTCCCCTTCAAGATAAGCGGTACATGGGAGAATGCGGCGTTTGTCCTGCAAAATGGATTCTATCATTTGCACAACCGAAGCGCCGGGCGCATAAAAAGCACTGCCTGTCTTTAGTAGAGAGACGATTTCTGCTCCGCCTTTACGTGTACGCTCTACCACTCGTTCGATCTGCTCGGGGGTCATCAATTCAGTGATCGATATCCCGGAAACCGAAGTGTAACGAGGGAGAGGTACCATGGAATCGCCATGTCCACCAAGAACCATTGCATCCACATCAACCAGAGAACAACCCAATTCGAGTGAAACAAATGTTCGCAAACGCGCCGAATCAAGTACACCCGCCATGCCAATGATTTTATTTTTTGGCAGATTACCCGTTTTTTTTGCCATGTAAACCATCGCATCGAGAGGATTTGACACAACGATAATGATGGGGTCGCGGGAATGCTTCATGATGTTTTCGGTCACCGTTTGCACAATTTTGGCATTGGTGGCGAGAAGATCTTCACGGCTCATCCCCGGCTTGCGAGGCAAGCCTGCCGTGATGACTACGATATCTGAATTTGCTGTATCTTTATAGTCGTTGGTCCCCGTTATCAGGCTATCGAACACCTGAAGACAGCTTGACTCTTGCAAGTCCAATGCTTTTCCCTGCGGGACTCCTTCAACAATATCTATGATCACCACATCGCCGAGGTTTTTATATGCTGCGAGCTGGGCAACAGTGGACCCAACTTGACCCGCACCAACGACTGTGATTTTTTTTCTTGCGCTTGACATAGCAGTTCCTCAAATGAAAGCAAACCTTAACTCGGTTTGACTTATTATTCGCCGAGGTTTTTATTGGAGCTCCCTAATGGGAGCTCCAAAAACTCCAACGTGTCCAGCGGTTGATTAATTCAAGCTTTCCAATATTGAATTGAAAGTTGCGCTACGACGCATCGCCTTTGCGACTTTTGCCGGATCGGTTCGGAAATAGCCACCTATATCCATGGCTTGCCCGCTGCTCTCTTTCAATTCACCGATAATGGTATCCAATTTGGCTTCAAGTTGTTCAGCGACCGGAGTAAATTTTGCTTTAAGGTCTGCATCCTTATCTTGCGCTGCCAATTCTTTTGCCCAGTAGAGTGCTTCGTAAACATGGGTACCTGCATTATCCAATTCACCCACCTTACGGCCTGGGGATTTTTTATTTTCCATTAGTATTCCGCTCGCACGTTCCAACGTATCTGCCAGTACCTGTGCTTTTGGATTATTCTTAAATCGGCTTAAGTGGGCAAGAGATTCAGAAAGTGCGAGAAACTCACCCAGAGATTCCCATCTTAAATGACCTTCTTGTACAAACTGCTGAACATGTTTCGGTGCAGAACCACCCGCGCCAGTTTCAAACAAACCGCCACCTTCAATCAGCGGAACGATAGACAACATTTTTGCACTGGTTCCCAGCTCAAGAATTGGGAACAAGTCTGTTAGGTAATCACGAAGAACATTACCCGTCGCACTAATCGTGTCTTTACCGTCTTTTGCCCGTTGTAGAGCATGTTTCATTGCATCGACAGGAGACATAACCTGAATATCCAACCCATTCGTATCATGGTCTTTCAAGTAGACATCTAACTTTTTAATTATCTCTGCGTCATGTCCTCTATCTTTGTTCAACCAGAATACTACCGGTGTTTCAGACAATCGAGCTCTTGATACGGCAAGCTTTACCCAATCTTGAATTGGAATATCTTTTACAATACAACTTCTGAAAATATCTCCTGTTTCAACGGGCTGCTCAAGCAAAGTATTACCAGCGGCATCAACAACTTTGATGGTTCCGTTATCAGGGGCTACAAAAGTTTTGTCATGTGAACCGTATTCTTCGGCTTTTTGCGCCATTAGGCCAACATTGGGTACGGTTCCCATCGTGGTTGGATCGAACGCACCGTTTTCTCGGCAGAAATCAATGGCCGATTGATATATACCTGCGTAACTTCCGTCTGGAATCAGGGCCAAAGTGTCAGCCTCTTTTCCATCAGGACCCCACATTTTACCTGAGGTTCGAATGGCAGCTGCCATAGAAGCATCGATGATGATGTCGCTTGGAACATGTAAATTGGTGATTCCTTTATCTGAATCAACCATTGCCATGGCTGGGCCATTATCCAGGCACGTTTTAATATCGGCTTCGATCTCTTTTTGTTTATCTTCAGACAAACCTTTAATTTTTGTGTAAACGTCCCCTAAACCGTTATTGGGGTTAACACCGATTTCTTTAAAAGTGTCGGCATGTTTATTAAAAGCTTCTTCAAAAAACACGGTAACGCAGTGTCCAAAAATGATGGGATCAGAGACTTTCATCATGGTGGCTTTCATGTGGAAAGAAAATAAAACCCCCTCGTCTTTTGCTCTTTGGATAGCTTCCTTAATGCATTGCCGTAAAGCCTTAACACTCATTTTTGTTGCATCTACAACAGCTCCTTTATCAAAAAGAACGTTATCTTTTAAAACCTTCGCGCTTCCATCTTGACCAACAAACTCTATCCGGCCTTTTCCAGCAGATGCTTCTGAGATAGTCACCGACTTCTCATTAGAAAGAAAATCATTGCTGCTCATTTGAGCAACGTTGGTTTTGGAATCTTTTGACCAAGCTCCCATTTTATGAGGGTTGCTCTTTGCATAATTTTTCACAGAAGTCGCCGCGCGACGATCAGAATTACCTTGTCTCAAAACAGGGTTTACCGCGCTACCCTTACAAACATCAAATTTTGCTTTGATCGCTTTTTCTTCATCCGTTTTCGGGTCTTCCGGGAAGTCCGGTAAATTGTAACCCTGGGCTTGGAGTTCAGCAACGGCAGCTTGGATCTGAGGATTCGAAGCACTGATATTAGGCAACTTGATGATGTTCGCCTCGGGTTTCATAACCATCTCACCAAGAAGAGCAAGATCATCCGGTTGCTGTTGTTCCGGTTTTAATCGGTCTGGAAATTGCGAAATGATTCGACCTGCAAGTGAAATATCTTTGGTGCCAACATTTATGCCTGCTACTCCAGTGAAGGCTTGGATGATTGGTAAAAAAGAACCGCTTGCTAGTTCGGGAGCTTCATCAACTTTGGTGTAAATAATATCTGGTTGTTCGGACATCGATTTGACCTCTAAATTAAGACTGTAAATAGATTATTAATAATATTTCAAAACGGTAGAAAAATTCCGGGAAGTTCAATCCAATATGTCAATTGCAAGAAGGGGTTAAGCTAAAATATTACCCTGATATTGTCAAGCAAATTTGGGTTGAAAAAATGAGCTACCTGGAATTACGAAACCGACTATTGGATAGAGTTTTTGTGCCTTTGCTGGCTCACCGAATTCTTTGATAGATAAAGGCTATTAAAACAATGCGAATTAGGGTTTTTACTAATGCTCCAAGTCTAGCCTGTCAGGTCGTTGAACTTGTATTTTGCGAATAATTCTTTATCCTCTGTTTAACAATCATAAATAATTCGATCCCTAAATTTAATGATTACACCCGATTATCGACTGGCAATTGATTTCAGCAACGTTCAGGAAATCCCTCAGGATCCTAGAGAACGCTTGCCTTATTTCAATGCGCTCAAAGAATTGATCCGATTTGAAAAAGAGAAGATCAAATCCTGGCACCGTTCTGGAGCTGGTGGGAGGGAAGTTATTCAGTCGTATACAAGTTTGATCGATGAGGTGATCCGGCATGTCATCCTTTCTATGATTCGACTGGAAAAATATCAGTCCGCTCCGGTGCTTGCAGATTTTTCTCTGGTCGCAGTCGGTGGTTATGGACGAGGAGAGCTAAATCCACTTTCCGACATTGATTTGCTTTTCCTGCTCCCTGAGAGGCCAAAGTCCCTTACAGATATGTTTATACAGGATGCATTGTCTGTGTTTTGGGGGTTTGGCATGGAAATCGGTCACAGTTCCCGCACGATTAAAGACTGCGTCAATTTGGCTAAAGACGACCTGACCATCAAAACTTCCATGATAGAAACCCGATTCTTAATTGGCGACCAGGTTATCTATGGACGTTTTACAACTTCCATCAATAAAAAAGTTCTGCAAAAAGGTGTCAAAAAGTTTTTGAATTCAAAATTAAAAGAGAAGTACACTCGCTATGGTAATGAAGAAGGGGTTGTCTGCCACCCGGAACCGGATATTAAAAATGGTCCTGGAGGCTTGAGAGATTATCATAATGCCCTTTGGGCAACGGCGGTTCGATTCGGAGTTCATTCTTTCAGGGAAATTGGTGACACTCAGAATATTTCTCCACAAGAAATCGAATCGCTTTACAACTCAGTGGACTTTTCTCTGCGAGTTCGTAATGAATTGCATTACCTGACAGAAAAAAAGACCGATATTTTGTCTCGAGATATCCAGAAAGACCTTGCCAACCATCTGGGTTACCACGCTTCTTTTGACGGGAAACCGGTGGAAGACTTTATGCGCGATTATTATCTGCACGCCACTAACATCTACAACTTCTCAGAAAACCTTTTCGAACATTGTTTGCAAGCTCGGCAATCTTTTATGCGGGTTCTTTCCGATCTAACAAAAAAGTCTTTGGGGAATGGTTTCAACATTTCCGGCTCAACCCTGGTTTATGACGGAGACCCAAAAAAAGATTTTAAAAACGACAAATCCCTCGTGCTGACAGCCCTGGAACTTTGCCGTAAACACCCCGTCTTGCCTGACTACCAGTTGCAAAGACAATTAAGATTGCACAAAAAACTCATCAACGCAGAGCATATGAAAGGAGAAGAGATTAGAAATTTTCTATTCTCTATTCTCGGAGACAGCAATTCTGAGAAGACTCTGAGGTTGATGCACGAAACAGAAATTTTGGAACAGGTGTTGCCGGAATTCGGGTTGGCACATTGCAAGGTCAACCACGATTTCTATCATCACTACACAGCCGATGAGCATTCGCTGCGAATTATTCGGTTTCTGGAAGAAATGGCATCATCAACGCTGAGTAACCCTGCCGATCTGACGACCATCTATAATGAATACCCAAATAAAAAGACTTTGAAGTTTGCTGCGCTTTTACAGTCTGCAGGAACTCTCTCTGGTATGGACGGCGAGTCTGGGCTGACCGGATTTTTAAAGTTTATCGGCGATAGACTTCATCTGAAGGTAGATGAGAAGGAGCTGCTGGAATTTTTAATAATAAATATTTATGAAATGGTTGAAACTGCTTTGTATCAGGACATCCATCAACCAAAAGTAATTCAGAAATTCGCTAAAACAGTGGCCAGTCCAGAACGTCTTGCGGCATTGTATCTGCTCAGTTATGCCGAGTTACGTGCAGTCGCACCAGGAACTTTAACAGCCTGGAAGAAACTTTTGCTGTTCGAACTTTACGAGCGCACTTTAAAATATCTCCATAATCCCGAATCGTTGGATCAGTACCCGCAAGCAACAAGGGTTGGCGTATTTAAAGCTCTGCATCGCGAGCTTCCAGTTGCGGACATTGAAGCCCACCTTCGTCTAATGCCAGAAGATTATCTGATGACGGCACATTCTGAAGAAGTGGCATTGCATATAAGGTTGATTCGTTCACTGAAAGACAAGCCTTTCATCTTGCATCACGAATTCAATGAAGAAGGGAAGTTCCATAATCTCACGCTATCTTGTGTTTCTGGGCAAGAGTCGTTTAAAAAACTAGTGGGCGCGTTAACAGCAAGAAGCTTGAATATACTGGGGGCCCATATCTACTTAAAGAAAGACGGATATGTCATAGTCTCGGTCCAGGTTGAAGAAAGCGAGATCACCAGAGGAGACAATTTTGAAATCTGGAAAGAAATCAAACTTAACTTGTCAGATTTGTTCTCAAAGAAAACCAGTCTGCAAAAAATGATGCGAACACGGACTCGTTATGCAGGAGAACAAAAAAGTTCCCATGAGGCTATTGTTCCGCGGGTTCAAGTTGAAAGGGAAACTGCAGACACTTTCACTGTAATTCGTGTTGAGGCTCGTGATCATTTGGGAATGCTGTATAAAATCGCCTCCGTGTTCGCTGATTTTGGCATACTCATCCACCGGGCTAAAATATCCACTCAAGGGGACCGAGGCATCGATGTGTTTTATGTTTCGCTGAAAGATCAACGTGTCACTTTTAATAAACTGATGAGCCGATTCAAAGCAAATATGATCGAAATATTAATGATCGAAAAACTTGAAGACGTTCCGTAGCGGCGAGCCGCCCGCTGGCAATAGGTCAGAGCGTTTTACTGCGAACGATTAGCGTTCCGCTTCTAGAAATAGAGTTGGTTTGATAAAACTCCTCCCTGACAAGGGAGGAATGAGGGGGTTGATTAAGTTGGATAATTGGTGCCTTGGTTTGCTTGTGTGTTTATTTTCTTCCTCAATTGCTTTTGCTGACCCTGTTGGCCCTGAAACCGGGCGCGACATTTTTTTTAAACATTGCAAGGCTTGCCACGGAAATAAAGGGGATGGCAAAACCTTCGCCGCGAATGTGTTGAATCCGCCTCCAAAAAATTTCACTTCAGAAAAGTCCAAACAGCAACTGACAGAAGAACGAATGACCCGATCTGTCACTGATGGAAGAAAAGGCACAGCCATGATGCCCTGGGAATCTCGCCTGACCTCAAATGAAATCGAAGCTGTTGTGAATTACATTAGGCGAAAGTTAATGGGCTACCCCCAATAAGAAATTCTCCCTATTTCTTTATTTCTTTGCCCAGTTTTTTTTCAATTGAGGCCATTTTAGACTCCAGTCTTCCCGATTTTCCTTCGCGATAATCGATCTTGATTCCGCAGGTGATGCGTTTACAGTCTGAGCGCATGGTTTCATAACATTGTTTGACGACACCCATGACCTCATCGAACTCGCCTTCCAATACCGTCCCCATCGGGTTCAACTTATAAGGCACCCCACTTTCATCGATAATTTTTAAAGAGCGGCTAACTTGGTCGCTTACACTTTCCCCTTTGTCCATGGGGCTCATACTGAATTCCAGTAAAATCATTTCAATGACCTCCTTAGTTACTAAAATAGAGAAAACTCCCCTAGATTCAGGGTTTTCTATAAGAATATCCTTGCATTTTAGGGGGGAATTGTGAAATGATCAAGAAATCCTATATATCTTAAGTGGTTGCGGGAAATCCAAGTAAAGGTGGTACACGTTTTTTGTCCAAGCTAGACGATCTGCGCCAGCAGATTGATAATTTAGATGACCAGCTTTTGAAGCTGATCAACCGTCGTGGCCTTTTGGCCCAAAAAATAGGTGAAGAGAAGTCCCGCCAGGGGAAGATGACTCATTTTCATGTTCCCCAACGTGAGCGCGCTATTCTCGACCGGTTGAACGACCAGAGCAAAGGTCCGTTTCCTCCTTCATCCGTAAATTCCATTTTTCGTGAAATTTTTTCTGCAACATTGGCTTTAGAAAAGCCACTGAAAATTGCTTTTCTGGGTCCGGAAACTACGTTCAGCCATCAAGTTGCGATCAAACATTTCGGCAATTCCTGCAAGTTTAATCCCTGCTCCAACATCGAAAGCGTATTTTCTGAAGTCGAACTCGGTAATTCAGATTATGGCGTGGTTCCTGTAGAAAATTCCATTGAAGGTGTAATCAACCGGACGCTCGACTGTTTTGTCGATTCGCCGTTACATATTTGTGATGAGGCACAGTTAGCTATTTCTCTGTTCTTATTATCAAGCACCACAGACCAAAAGAAAATAAAGACCGTCTACTCTCATCCTCAACCGTTAGCGCAAAGTCGCAATTGGTTGAGCCGCAATCTTCCAGGTGTTGAGCAAATTCCAGCTTCCAGCACTGCTCAAGCGGCAGAGCTTGCGAAACGGGAAAAGAATTCTGCTGCTATAGCAGGGCAGTTAGCGGCTGAAGTTCACGGGCTAAAAGTTATTGCTAAAAATATTCAGGATCGCGCTGAAAATCACACGCGGTTTTTGGTGATCAGTAGAGATCAGGCTAAAAGAGCCAAAAAGAATAAGACGTCCATTATGTTTTCAATTGCCGATGAAGCGGGTTCGTTATTAAAAACTCTGCAACTGTTCGCCAAAAATAATGTCAGCCTGACTAAAATTCAATCGCGGCCGTTACGTAACAAGCCTTGGGAATACCTGTTTTATGTCGACTTTCTAGGTCATGTTGATGACAAAGTCGTGGAACGTGTTTTAAAAACACTCAGCAAGCGGACTTTATTTTTGCGAATTCTAGGTTCTTATCCTGAACAGGGATTGAAACGAGCATGAAGTTATTTGAAAAAATAACCATCATTGGTGTTGGCCTTTTAGGGGCTTCATTGGCTAAGGCCTGTCGCAAATACAATCTTGTTGAAGAAATTTCAGGGTTCGGTCGCAATCGTGAAAATCTGGATAAAGCCAAGTCTCTCGGCATTATTGACCGTTGCGCCGCAGACCTGGCTGATTCCGTTAAAGATGCAGATCTGATAGTTCTTTGCACACCGGTATCTCGTATTGTTCCGTCGATCGAAAATTTATTGCCACATCTAAAACAGGGTGCTGTGATTACCGATGTAGGTTCGGTGAAGGGATCATTGGTTCACGACGCGGACAACTTGATGCCAGAGGGAGTTTTCTTTGTTGGTTCTCATCCAATTGCTGGTGGTGAAAAATCTGGTTTGGAAGCATCGCGGGAAGATTTGTATCTCGATGCGAAATGTATTTTAACGCCAACACCAAAAACCGATACTCATGCTTTAGAAAAAGTCGGTGCGCTTTGGGAGTCGGTGGGTATGGACACGCTAATACTTGATGCGGACGAGCACGATTTTGTTTTTGGCGCGGTGAGTCATCTCCCTCATATCGTCGCTTATGCGTTGATGAACACTCTCGGGGCTTTGCGTACCAAACAGGATCATGAGGTCACTGCCTATTCAGGAGCAGGTTTGAAAGACATTACCCGAATAGCATCTGGCGATCCGGTGATGTGGCGTGATATCTGCCTCTCGAATCAAACGCATTCGCTGGACTTGATAGATCGGTTTCAGAAAACGTTGAGCGATATACGAGATGTGATCGAAAAAAAAGATGGGCAGGCTTTAGAAGAGGCTTTTGCTGTTGCTAACAAATATCGGCTGAAAGTAATTTAACGCAATGATCATCGCCATAGACGGACCGGCAGGTAGCGGTAAAAGTACGGTTGCAAAATTTATAGCAAAGAGGCTCAACTACCGCTATATCGATACGGGCGCTATGTATCGAGCGGTTGCTTGGTCTGCAGAAAAAAAAGACATTGATCTGGGTAATGAAAATGCCGTCGGCCTATGGGTAGAACAATTGAGAATCGAATTTGTAACCGATCCAGCAGGGCAGCAAGTAAAGGTCAACGGAGAAAATGCAACCGGCTTGCTAAAAAATGAAGTCGTTGGTCGAGGCGCCGCAAAAGTCGCAGCGCAGAAAAGAGTTCGTGAAATCCTCGTTGCTAAACAGCAGGAGATTGGCCAGTCGGGAAACGTGGTGATGGATGGTCGTGACATTGGCACTCAGGTGTTCCCGAATGCAGAGTTGAAATTCTTTATGGATGCAGATGCAGAAGAGCGCGGTAAAAGGCGGTATTTGGAATTGAAGGAGAAAAATCAGGACGTTGACCTGGAAAATATCATTGCGGAGATAAAACAAAGAGATCACGAAGATAGAACCCGTGCCATCTCACCCCTTTGCCCAGCAGAGGATGCCATAAAAATCGACACTACAAAATTTACTATTGAAGAAGTCATTGACAAAGTTATGGAACAAATAAATTTAAAAAAAGATAACTGAAATTATTTAATAACCCTATAGAAAGTGAGAATTAGCAGGTCATGAAAATACCTAAAGAGCTTTTAGCTAAAATGGACGCGGATGATAAGGCCGAGTTGGAAGGTCTGACGGCCAGTGAAGAAGCCGTCTACGAGGAGATGGAACAATATTTCAATGAGAGTCTCGGCCGATTTAAGGCCTCTCAGATTATCATGGGAAAGGTTATTGCCATTTCCAAAGGGCTTGCCACGGTTGACGTGGGTTTTAAATCAGAGGGAATGGTTTCTCTTTCCGAGTTTCCTGAAAACGGAAAAAACCTGCAGATTGATGACGAAGTAGAAGTCTATCTGGAGAAGGTGGAAGACAACGATGGCAATGTCGTTCTCTCGAAAGAAAAAGCCAATAAAATTAAAATCTGGGATGATCTGGTTAAAACTTACGAAGCTGATGAAATCATCCAAGGTACCGTTATAGCAAAGGCAAAAGGAGGACTCACAGTCGATATCGGACTAAAAGCCTTTTTGCCGGGATCACAAATCGATCTTCGCCCCATTCGCAATCTGGAAAAATTGATCAGCGAAAAGTTCGATATGAAAATCATCAAGATGAACAAAAAGCGTGGCAACATTGTTCTCTCGCGCAGAATTCTTCTGGAAGAACAACGCAAACAGATTCGCAGTGGCACGCTTGAGAAAATGGGCGAAGGCAATCTTATTGAAGGTATTGTTAAAAACATTACCGAATATGGCGTGTTCATCGACCTTGGCGGAATTGACGGATTGCTTCACATTACCGATATGTCCTGGGGCCGAGTCAACCATCCTTCCGAAATGTTCTCGATTGGCGACAAAGTAACGGTAATGATTCTTAAATACGATAAAGAGAAAGAACGCGTTTCGTTGGGTCTCAAGCAAACCAGTCCCGACCCATGGGTTGATGTGGATTCCAAATTCCCAGTGGAGACAAAAATTAAAGGCAAAGTGGTCAGCATCACAGACTACGGCGTTTTTGTCGAGTTGGAAAAAGGCATCGAAGGTCTCGTGCATATTTCAGAAATGAGTTGGAGTCGGCACGTCAAACATCCAAGTAAAATGGTTGCTATCGGTGATGAAGTGGAAGCTCTTGTCCTCACCCTGGACAAAGAAAAGAAGCGTATCTCACTTGGTATGAAACAAATTGAGCCGAACCCTTGGGATAAGATTGAAGATAAGTATCCCATTGGTACCGAGGTTGAAGGTACAGTAAGAAACTTGACCGACTTTGGTGCATTTGTCGAATTAGAAGATGGTGTTGACGGATTGATCCATATTTCTGACTTGAGCTGGAAAAAAATCAAGCATCCTTCTGAAGCGCTGAAGAAAAAAGACCGGATTGCCTCAGTCGTTCTCAGTATCGATAAGGATAACTGCAGAATTTCTCTAGGTGTCAAACAATTGCTACCGGATCCATGGGATAAGATTGCAGGTAATTATCCGATCGGAACTGAAGTTTCGGGAACAATAATTAAAGTGACAAGCTTTGGTGCCTTTGCTGAATTTGGCGATGGGCTAGAGGGCTTGATTCATGTTTCACAATTGAGCTCTGAAAAAATCACCGATCCTGAAGAAGCTGTGAAAATCGATGATGAGATCAAAGCAAAAGTGATCAAGGTAGACATTGCCAACAAAAAAATTGCCTTGAGCATCAAAGCTCATACAGAAAACTTGGACCTTTCGGAAATCGAAAAGGAACAAGTAGACATGGAAGTTTTTAAAGAAGAGTAAACTCGAAAACCCGGCCTCTATCGAGGCCGGGTTTGAACATGGAAATTCCTCCCAAGTCGGAAAGGTCACCCTTGAGAAAATTTTTTAAATGGACATTAGGTTTATTCGCATTCTTTTTTGCGGCATCCGTTATGGGTGGATTTATGCAGAACGGTTGGAAAACCTCAAACAGTGAGATCGCTATGGTTCATGTCAATGGCATGTTGATGGATTCCACTGAAATAGTCCGGCAATTATCGAAGTACCGCCGAGACCCCCAAATTAAAGCTATCATTGTTCGCATAGACTCACCGGGTGGCGCGGTAGCACCGGCGCAGGAGATCTATGATGAAATTAATAAAATTAAAGATGCCAATAAAATTGTTTATGCTTCGCTAGGCAGTGTTGCGGCTTCGGGTGGTTATTATATCGCCTGCGCTGCAAACTATGTCATCGCCAACCCGGGTACACTGACGGGAAGCATAGGTGCCATTATGGCTTTCAACAACATAGAAGAACTGGCTAAAAAAATTGGCGTGCGACCTGCAGTGATCAAAAGCGGAGCATTTAAAGATTCGGGATCTCCGCTTCGGTCCATGCGGCCAGAAGAACGCAAGCTATTGCAAAATGTGGTTGACGATGTGCACCAGCAATTTGTACGAGCGGTATCGTTGGGTAGAAACCTCCCCGAGGATGAAGTAAAACTATTTGCTGATGGAAGAGTCATGACTGGCAAACAAGCGCTTGAATTTAAATTGATCGATGAGTTTGGTGGGCTGGAAAAAACCAAAGAAATTCTAGGCAAAAAAATTGGCATTGTGGGTCATCCAAGTGTCATAGAAGAAAAAGAAGATGTTCCGTTTATGGACTGGTTAATGCAAACGGTTGTTTCTAAGAACCTTACTCAGGCCTTTTCGCCTGTACCTGCACCGCGATTGCAATATCTTTGGTTTCCTTAATAAAAACATTGGTCTGTCGATATTCTGCCGGCCCAGAGTTTTCCGCCTTTTCTAACTTCGAAAACGCGTTTATATTGGCTGTTTTTAGGGATTTTTTTCTGCTCGATCGCAGACCTAAATCTTCTTAACTCAATCAAAATAAAGGACTTGACTTAATTATCGCTAATGATATACTTCCCGAAATCCGATTTCAGTATCATTAAAATTGTTGATCCGTGGGGGGGAGACTTTTAAATGACCAAAGCAGAACTTGTAGAAAAAGTAGCGAACCAAATTAATCTGACTAAAAAACAGACCGAGGTTGTCGTCAATACAGTTTTTTCAAGTATTACCGATTCATTGGCTGAAGGAAAAAAAGTTGAATTAAGAGGGTTTGGGAGTTTCCGTATCAGGCAAAGAAATGCCAGGGTTGGGCGTAATCCTAAATCTGGGCAAAAAGTTGATGTTCCTTCAAAAAAGGTTCCTTTTTTCAAGGCTGGAAAAGAGCTGAGGGAATTGGTTGACGAACATGAAGCGCAAGAGGCTGCAAAAGAAGCAGAAGAAACTCCGTAGTCTTGATGGAATGGGGATTCTCTCCTTATGGTCCATTTACCCTCCGTGGCTAGCCAACTTAGACCGTCGTGTGGGCGACTGGCTCTTTTAAGTTAAAACAGCTTTATTTCTCAATGCGGTATGTCTAGATCGTTCGATAAATAGGCTCGCACTCTGTTGCAAGTTTCCTCAGTAACTAAAATTAACTCCAAATTTCAAAGCTTATGTCAGGCAGCTCTTTCGGAAAACTGTTTAAAATTACAACTTGGGGGGAATCGCACGGCCGAGGCCTTGGCGTTGTTGTAGAAGGCTGTCCCGCAGGATTGTCTCTTAAAGAATCCGATATCCAATCTGAGCTTAACCGACGTCGAACAGGGCAGAGTAAAGTTACCACAACACGAAAAGAAGGTGACAAAATTCAAATCATGTCCGGGGTGTTCAACGGTAAAACTACGGGAACGCCGATTTCTTTGTTAGTCGAAAATGAAGATGCTGATTCTTCTAAATACGAGTTGATTAAAGACTTGTATCGACCGGGGCATGCTGACTATACCTACGATATGAAATATGGTTTTCGTGATTACCGTGGTGGTGGCAGATCCAGTGCACGTGAAACGGTTGGCCGTGTTGCCGCAGGTGCCATTGCTAAAAAACTTTTGGCGCGTGAAAAAATAAAAGTTATTGGTTTTACTCGGCAAGTGGGTAAAAATATAGCTAAAATAATTGACTTCAATGAGATAGAGAATAATATCGTACGCTGTCCCGATGCTAAAATGGCCGAAAAAATGGTCAACGCCATAATGCGAGCTCGAAAAACGGGTGACTCTTTGGGGGGCATTGTCGAAGTAATTGCGCAAGGGGTCCCTGCTGGGTTGGGTGAACCGGTATTTGACAGGCTTGATGCCGACTTGGCAAAAGCGGTGATGAGTATTCCTGCCGTAAAAGGGGTAGAAATCGGTGTTGGGTTTCAATCGGCAACCATGACCGGTTCTCAATGCAATGATGTGTTTGCTCTGAAAAATAAAAAGGTGGTCACTGAGACTAATAATGCCGGTGGAATTCTAGGCGGAATTTCAAATGGTATGGATATCGTTGTTAGACTCGTTGTTAAGCCGACCTCGTCAATCAACAAGGCACAAAATACCGTCACCAGTCAGGGCAAGAAAGCTGAAATTAGAGTCGAAGGCAGGCACGACCCCTGTGTTGCACCAAGGGCCGTACCCATAGCAGAAGCGATGGTGGCTTTAACCTTGATCGATCATTTGTATAGAAATAAATTTTCACAGCTTTAAGCGCTTAGCATGAGCTCTATTAATCGACCTCGCTATTGTACAAATTCCCTCCCGAGGATTTATCAAGACAGGGTCTTGTTCTTATGAAAGTCGCAATTGTCCAGAACCGTCCTGAGTTTGGAAATGTTCAGGGCAACCTGAATCGCATCGAAGAAATGCTGGTTGGGAAAGCAGCTGATTTATACGTTCTACCTGAGCTGTTCGCGACTGGCTATCGGTTCAAAGATATGGATGAAGCTCATCATTATGGAGAGTTTGTTCCTAGTGGTATGACTACCAATTTCCTTATCTCCCTCGCAAAAAAAAACAATGCACATTTTATTGCCGGACTGGTCGAAATAGAAGACGATTGCGTTTACAATTCTTCTGTTATTGTGGGGCCAAAGGGATTAATAGGCCAATACCGAAAAATTCATCTGTTTGATACTGAAAAATCCTGTTTCCATGCCGGCACGGATGCACCCCAGGTGTTTGATCTTGACGGTGTAAAAGTTGGTGTGATGATCTGCTTCGACTGGCGTTTCCCGGAAACTGCGCGGTCACTTGCATTGAAAGGCGCGGAAATCATAGCGCATCCATCTAATCTTGTTTTACCCCATTGCCCGCAAGCTATGATCACGCGTTGTCTGGAAAACCGCATTTTTGCCATCACGGCAGACCGGGTTGGAGAAGAAGAACGTGTGCCGGGAGAAAAACTAACTTTTATAGGGCAGAGTCAGGTGGTTGACCCTGATGGAAACATACTAGTCCGGGCATCAGAAACCAAAGAAGAGGTACATATAGTTGAAATCTACCTCGAAAAAGCAAGGGACAAATACCTCAATCCCCAAAATGAAATTTTTAAAGACCGGCGTCCCGATCTATATCGTTAACAGTTCGGCAGGCTAGATGTTGTGAAATGAAGCCATCATAGGTTAATATATGGCATCATTTGAGAAACCAATACGTGTCGGGTATATACTGCCCGATGTTTTTTTTTGAGAGGAAGATATGGGCAACGAAAAATCACGATTTCTAAAAAGAGAAGATGGAACAGTTTATGATTCGGTAACCAGTGTGACGTGGATGGCAAATGATTCTCGCCTGGATTTGGATAAAGTGGTCTCCTATTCAGAAGCAGAAGAGTATGTCAAAGAATCCAACAAAAACAAGGCAGGGGGATTCAGTGATTGGCGCATTCCTACCATCCATGAAGCTTCATCCATTTATGATAAAGAAAAACTAAATAAAGATTTTAAAGACGGCGACATTTATTTGGATTCGGTGTTTCCGGTGGGAGCCGCCAATTGCACATGGACATCTTCTACCCGCGGCAAAGAAGCGCAGATAATGTTCTACGCCAACGGTTGTCCATACTGGTACGAGAAAAATGATAAAACCATTTCACATGCTGTTCGCCTTGTTCGCCGTGATAGCTAGGCTTAGATAGGTGTGAGGTAAACAGGCCAGTACTGTTAAGTAAAGAGCAGGTCTTTGTTCAATAATGTTCACACCCCATTAGGGGGCCGGTTGGGCGGTTTTTACATTTGGAACCTGCAAACCGAAAAAGGGTGTCAATACATTAGGGACCGAAAACTGCAGGTAGAGCTTGTGAAATTCTTCGTTAGAAAGATCAGGGTTCAACATTTGCTGAACCTGTTCTGAAGAAACAAGTTGCTGGGAAGGCTCGTCAAACATGGTTACCCCAACACCTATCCAGTGACCGTGGACAAACTGTTGCTGAACGAGGCTTTCAACGCCGGTGCTGTATTCCATGGCTTTTTTGATAACATGTTGGGCAATATGCACGGGAACGCATTTCCCAATAGCAATCACTTTGGAAGTTTCTCCCATAGGGTAGACTCTGAGTGCGGCTCGAGTGTTCTCCAATTCGGTAAATTCCTTAATAACGGCTTTTCGTTGTTTGCGGAATTTTTTCGAAATATAACCTTCAATTTTAATTCGCTTTTTATCCAAAGGTTGGCATTTTTCTTGAGCTTGAGCTGGGCCACTAAGGAACAGAAAGCATATCGTTAAAACAGCAACCATACATCTCGCTAAATATTTATTTCTAATCAATTTATCTGAAATTTCAATGCGCATATCTGGGGTTCCTGTTTCTCCGGTTTAAGTGAATTCCTTTGCTATAATACCAAGGGCAAACTTGTTCAGGCCGGGAATATGAAAAGGTGTTACCATTTTCAATCCGTTTATGTTTGATTTTTATTAAT
The DNA here is from genome assembly GCA_047610985.1 of Nitrospinales bacterium. Lineage (GTDB taxonomy): Bacteria > Nitrospinota > Nitrospinia > Nitrospinales > VA-1 > UBA8687. The sequence continues at coordinate 26,974 of JBLFWU010000036.1, forward strand.
GTAATCTTCGGCACTTTGTTCGCTTGAAAAATAATACTCTTTGCCGTTAATCGTCTTTTTTATTGCTTCTGTTTTTGGGATGTACACGCCGTTATTGGGGTCCTGTACCATTTCTGTTGGATTAGGCTCTTTGGAACTCGATGGGAAAATCAGGCGAGCAACGAGGATGACAATAATAACTGCAATTCCAAATAATGCTAAACGGGCCATGTCCTTATTGTAAAGATAAAGACTTGAAGATACAACCTGGGATAATCCGGAAAATTAAAGCAATTTCATAATCTATGAGCGATAAGCCTAAAAAAGTTAAG
>JBLFWU010000037.1:0-26380 GCA_047610985.1 Nitrospinales bacterium
AGCTTATAATCATTGCCGCTATTGTAAGCTCGGTATTGAACTTGCTGGGATATTTCTTTTCGCCGCCGGGAGGAGAGCTGGTAAATGTTATCGCAAACAGAATATTGGCTTTCTTAACTATTTGGATGACAGCCGTATTATGTTTGCTAAAAAACAAGGCCGATGAAACACTTCAGACTGCGCGTAATTTTCTCGAAACAAGTGTTGAAGATCGAACTGCGAAGCTACAAGAAGTTAATCAGCGTTTAAACAGTGAAGCGGATAGCGCGAAACTGGTTAAAGCTATTGCGATTGCTTCAAATGAACCCCGCGCTATAAACGATACCCTTTATTTTGGTATAGAAAGGGTTTGTAAGTTTGCAGGCTGGCCGCTGGGTCATCTTTATTTAGCTGCAGAAAAACCAGATTCAGGGTTGGTCCCTACTGAGATATGGCATGTGGGTGATCCGGGTAAATTTGATGTGTTTCAAAAAATTACGGGAGACACTCCTATGCAAGCCGGTGTTGGGCTTCCGGGGCGTGTGTTGGCCAGTGGCGAACCGGAATGGATCATTGATGTTACAAAAGATCCCAACTTCCCTCGTGCCAGGCTGGCGAAGAATATTGGAGTTAGAGCAGGGTTTGCCTTTCCTATCTTAATAGGTCGAGAGGTGGTCGGTGTTATGGAGTTTTTCTCGACCAAAGCCGCCGAACCTGACAAGGAAATTCTATCTATCATGGCACAAATTGGAACTCAATTGGGGAGGGTGCTGGAAAGAAAGCGCGCTCTAGACCAAAGTGAAATATCACAGGGGCAATTGCGTAATTTGTATCATCGACTGCAGGAGGTTCGAGAAGAGGAGCGGACACGGACTGCGAGGGAAGTGCATGACCATTTAAGCCAGCTTCTAACCACTATCAAGCTGGAAATTTCCTTGTTAGATAAAAAATTGGTTCGGAATGGTCCGGGAATTCAGGAGTCTATCCTACAACTATTGGAAATGAGTGATGATGCAATCCAGTCCGTTCAAAGAATCGCAATGGATTTACGACCTCCGATTCTGGATGACCTGGGTCTTGCTGAAGCGATCGAATGGCAGGTCAAGGAGTTTAAGACTCGAACAGGAATTCACTGCCAGTTTCTCGACCAAATGAATGGTTTTGAATTGGATCTAGAAAGGTCAACGACTCTGTTTAGAATCTTTCAAGAAACATTGACAAATATTGTACGACATTCTCAGGCAACTCAGGTAAGCGTCAAGTTACATGTCGGCAAAGAAAATATTAACCTGGAGGTTCAGGATAATGGCTGTGGAATCACAGTTGAACAAATACAAAACTTGCGGTCGCTAGGATTGCTTGGAATGCGAGAACGGGCTATGGTGTGGGGAGGCTATGTTAAAATTGAGAGTGTTTCCAAGGGCGGCACTAAGGTAACTATCAACATTAAAAAGGACCAAAATAGTGACAACAAAAGAAAAGATTAGAGTAATTATTGCGGATGATCATCCTCTATTTAGAAGAGGGTTGAAGAATGCGTTTTCAGAAACTCCAGACATCGAAGTGGTGGATGAAGCGGAAAATGGAGATGTTCTGTTAAAGAAAATCCCCGGTTCCAATCTCGATGTTATCCTTATGGATGTGGCTATGCCAGGCAAGACAGGACTGGATTTATTGAAGCAGTTACGCGATGAACAGCCTAAGCTACCGATTCTTGTTTTAACGGTCTATCCAGAAGAACATTATGCGGTTCGGTATTTTAAGGCAGGGGCATCCGGATTTATTACCAAGGAAAGTAGCACGGACCAGATTTATGCCGCTGTTCGCAAGGTGGCAAATGGTGGAAAGTTTGCTAGTCCGGAAATTACCGAAAAACTGGCATTTGACTTTGGTAAATCGGATCGACCTTTGCACGAAAACCTTTCAGATCGAGAACATCAGGTCTTTATGATGCTTTCAGAAGGGGAGTCTCCTACGGATATAGGAAAAATTTTGTCCCTGAGCGTGAAAACCATTAGCACCCATCGATCACGTATTTTAGATAAAATGCAAATGAAGAAAAATGCAGAATTAATTCATTACGCGATTTCCCATCGGCTCCTGCAATAAAAACCTACTAAACGTCACTAACGCCAAGCTTCCTTATCTTCTGTTGGTCTGGGTAGGGTAATAATTCGAAACAGTGTAGTCGTTCATCCTACATTTTATAGGATATAGACTACGTAAGAAAAGGCCATACGCCTATATTTACACGGCAATCGATCTATTAGAATCTCTCCTAAGAAAGCGTCAGAAAAAGTCCTACTGCGCACGTATTTGTTTAGTGTTCTTTTTAATAGTGTTTTATAACGCAAAATAAGGAGAGGTTTTATGAAAAAGATTTTTGCTTTAACAGTTGCTTTTATAGCTGGCATTGCGATGACAGCTAGTGCAGGTAGCATCAGTCCTGGTCAAATGGCAAAATGTAACGATGCAAAAAGCATCACATTGGAAACAGCAGGTCCTCCTAGCGATAATAGCGGCAAAGATGGTTACTCCGTTAATGATCGTGGTGGCGCGAATGTTGCGGTTTGGAAATCTTCGAACTTCACAACGACTCCTGTGACCTTAGGACCGAATGATAACAACGATAGTGTTAACGGTGGAGATGGTGGACGAACTGGCTTGCCAGTACGAGGCGGAATGGGTAAGCATAAAGTAACCCTCACTTCTCAGAACAATTTCAGCCGTGGCGACTCCATTGGTGATATCAGTGGATTAGTTAAAATCACCAACACGGGTCAAAACCCAGTAACCGTTACCTGTAACTAAGTTTTTTTGTAAGGGCTTAATAAGCGAGTTAGGTTCTTACCCTAGTGAAACAGCCGGCCACTCCCTGGTCGGCTGTTTTTTTTTGCCTTCCCCTTCAATTTCCAGCCCCATTTTTTTTAATCCCTGAGCCTGTATGTCTTTTTCGATCCGAATTTGCATCCGACATCTCTTTCTTTTAATTTGTATGTAGGATTTAGATTTAATGTTGTAGGAGTTATAGGTGGGAATGTGATTTTGTTTAGAAGTTTTATTGTCTTGTTTCTTGAACAAATTTTTTAACATTATACGGATAACAGTTAACGGTTATTTATGCGTAGGAATTGTCTTTCAATGGTTAGGGGGAAATTCCTTCGCAAAAAACAGTCATATGCCTATGGTTACAAATTCTCAGGTCAATTAAACTCTCTCCCAGAGAATTATCAGTAAAAATCTTATACTCACACGTTAGTTATGCTCACGTGTTGATTAAGTGTTCTTTTGTTAGGGGTTCTTTTTAAGAGTGTTTTTTTTAACGCAAAAAAGGAGAGGGTTTATGAAAAAGATTTTTGCTTTAACAGTTGCTTTTATCGCTGGTATTGCGATGACAGCTAGTGCAGGTAGCATCACTCCCGGTCAAATGGCAAAATGTAACGATGCAAAAAGCATCACATTGGAAACAGCAGGTACTGCTAACGACGGTAGCGGCAAGGATGGTTACACCACTAATGATCGTGGTAACGCGAATGTTTCGATTTGGAAATCTTCCAATTTCACAACGACTCCTGTGACCTTAGGACCGAACGACGACAACAATAGTGTTAACGGTACAGATGGTGGACGTACTGGTTTGCCACAACGAGGGGGAATGGGCAAACATAAAGTAACCCTCACCTCTCAGAACAATTTCAGCCGTGGCGATTCCATTGGTGATATCAGTGGATTAGTTAAAATCACCAACACGGGTCGAAATGCAGTAACCGTTACCTGTAACTAAGTTTTTTTGTAAGAGCCGGGTTAGATTCTTGCCCTGGTTAAGCAGCCGACCATTCTCTGGTCGGCTGTTTTTTTTTGTCTTCCCCTCCCAATTTTAACCTTGTTTGAAGCCAAATTCGCAGTCCTCGTCCTTTTGCCTAATAGATGTATGGGATTTAGATTCTTATATGTGTAGGTGTAGAAAATGATAATGCGACCAAATACGGCAACTATCTTCTCCTGTTGTTTTAGGACAACCTCCATTTTTTTTCTCATAGCGGATTTCATTTTACTGTGTCAGGTTTTTTCTTCGAAAAAATAAGGTGAAATACTCGCAAAAAAAACAGTTTTAGACCTATGGTGAGAAATTTACGGATCACTTAAAATCCCCTCAAAAGAATTGTACGTAGTCTTATAAGCATGTGTTTGTTCAGTGTTCTTTTTTAATAGTGTTTTTTTAACGCAAAAAAAGGAGAGGGTTTATGAAAAAGATTTTTGCTTTAACAGTAACTTTTATCGCTGGCATAGCGATGACAGCTAGCGCAGGTAGCATCACTTCCGGTCAAATGGCAAAATGTAACGACGCTAAGAGCATTACTTTGGAGAATGCAGGTCCCGCTAATATGTCTAGCGACAAGTTTGGTTATACCAGCAATGATCGTGGTACCGCGACAGTTGCAGTGTGGAAGTCTTCTAACTTCACAACAACTTCGATTACATTGGGGCCGAACGACAATAATGCTAGCCTAAACTCCACCGATCATGGCCGTACCGGTTTGCCACAACGAGGCGGAATGGGTAAGCATAAAGTAACCCTGACTTCTCAGAACAATTTCAGCCGTGGCGATTCTATTGGTGATATCAGAGGATTGGTTAAAATCAGTAATATTGGTACCAACGCAGTAACCGTTACTTGTAACTAAGTTTTTTTTGTAAGGGCAAAGTTAGGTTCTTACCCTATATTAAAGCAGTCGACCGGTCCCCCTGGTCGGCTGCTTTTTTTTTGTCGTTCTCCCAGAATATTTGTTACTCTGATCCTCCTTTTTATAAACTTTATTGAGCTTTTGATATGTCCGTTCCTGTTAAGGTCAGATTTGCGCCCAGTCCTACTGGGTTTTTACATATTGGTGGAGTGAGAACCGCATTGTTCAACTGGTTGTTTGCCAAAAACCACGGCGGTAAATTTGTTTTGCGGATTGAAGACACCGACCTTTCTCGATCTACTGAAGAATCAATCGAGGAAATTCTTGAGTCCATGCGCTGGTTAGGATTGGATTGGGATGAAGGTCCTTTCCGGCAAACCGAGCGTCAGGAAATTTATTCGCAAAAGGTTGAGCAATTGCTTTCGGCTGGGAAAGCCTATCATTGTTACTGTACATCCGAGGAGCTGGACCGGAAACGCAGTGAAGCTCAAAAAGCCGGGAACAAACCGAAATACGATGGCACTTGTCGCGAACGTACAGATTCGCCAGAGGGAGCCCCTTCGGTTATTCGCTTCAAAGCACCTTTGGAAGGTTCTGTAATTGTCGAAGACCTTCTACGCGGGAAAGTGGTTTTTGATATTACGGAGTTGGATGATTTGATCATTCAACGGACCGACGGAACCCCCACTTATAATTTTGTGGTGGTAGTCGATGATTCAGAAATGGACATCACGCATGTCATTCGCGGTGATGACCATTTGTCTAACACGCCGCGTCAATGTTTGTTATACGATGCGCTCGATTACCCACGTCCAAAGTTCACACATATATCCATGATTTTAGGGCAGGATAAATCCCGTCTCAGCAAGCGTCACGGTGCTACCTCTGCGTTGGCTTACCGTGACATGGGCTATCTGCCGGATGCGATGATTAACTATCTGGCTCGGTTGGGTTGGTCTCACGGCGATCAGGAAATTTTTTCGCGTGAGGAATTAATAAAGCATTTTTCTTTCGATTCGGTACATACCTCAGCGGCGGTATTCGATGCTGATAAACTGTCGTGGCTCAACGAGCATTACATTAAATCGACTCCGCCAGAAGAGTTGGCGCAGCATTTAGAACCGCATCTGGTAAAGACAGGCGTTTTAGAAAAAGATCACGGTTTGAGTTTGCAGGAAATCGCACGAGTGATTCCTTGTTTGAACGAGAGAGCTAAGACGCTGGTTGAAATGGCAGAGAAGTCGGCTTTCTTTTTTAAGAAGGATGTAGAGTTCGATGAAAAAGCCCGCAACAAATTTCTAACAGAGGAAGCAAGACCCTTGCTTGAAAAAGTGATTGCTGGGTTTTCCACCCTCGACGATTTTTCTGCAGAGAGTATTGAGTCGTTATTCAAAAAGATAGTTGAGGAGGTAGGCATGAAGCTCGGCAAACTGGCGCAACCGGTTCGCGTTGCTCTGACGGGAACCACAGTGAGCCCGGGTATCTACGATGTTATCTTGCTCCTCGGAAAAGAAGAAACCCTCAAACGTTTGCAGAATGTTGTTTGATTAGTTCTTCTTCACCAACATTTCGCCGATATCTTTGATTTGCACTTTTAGGTTTTTTGCTTTGACCGCATCTTCCAACATTAGCACGCAGAAGGGGCAAGAGACGGCAATGGTGTCGGGATTAGTGATCATCAGTTCATCGAGGCGGTGATGGCTCATACGAGTTCCTGTATTTTCTTCCAATAAAAAGCGGGCACCGCCTGCCCCACAACAGGTGCCGTTTTCTCGGCTTTGTTCGACCTCTTTTATTGAGTCGGATTTTGTAGAAGCGTTTAAAACTTCTCGTGGTGCTTCATAAATTTCGTTGTGTCGACCGAGGTAACAGGAATCGTGGAACACAACATTTTCTTCTGCTTTTTGTTGTGGAACAATCTTACCTTCTTCTATTAGTTTTTGTAGAAGCTCGGAGTGGTGAATCACTTCCAGTGTGGTTCCAAATTCTGGATATTCATTTTTTAATGAGTTGAGGCAATGCGGACAATGTGTCACCACTTTTCGAACACCCTGTTCTTTGAATGTTTCAGCGTTTGCGCTCGCTAACATATCGAAGAGGTATTCGTTGCCAGCGCGGCGTGCAGGGTCGCCGGTACAACCTTCATCATTTCCCAGAATGGAAAACTCTACCCCCGCCTCTTTTAAGGTTTGCACCACTGCCTCGGAAATTTTTTTACCGCGTGAATCGAATGAACCATTACAGCCGACAAAATAAAGATATTCGGTGGGTTTGGTTTTGTCCCAGATGGGAATGCCCAGCTCTTTAGCCCAATCGGATCGTGAAGATTTTGGAAAGCCCCAAGGATTAGACTGTGTTTCCAGTGATTTGAATGCGCTAGTAAATTCTTTTGGATATCGGTCTTCTGTCAAAACCAGCCCGCGCCTAAGGTCGATGACCTTATCAACATACCCGATCATAACGGGGCAGGCCGCTTCGCAGGCTCCGCAGGTGGTGCAGGACCAAATAGTTTCGTCTTCGATGATTCCCCCGAGAAGAGGAATATCGGAATCGAGAGGGCCGTTAAGATGGTCGCGTAGGTCAACGGTCAATTGTTGAGGCGATAGAGGTTTGTCGGTTGCCCACGCCGGGCAGGCGCGATCACAACGGCCGCATTGTGTGCAGGTGTGAAGGTCGAGCATTTGTTTCCAGTTAAAGTCCTTGCTGTTTATCACACCGAACGATTCCTCCTCTTCAAAATCAATGCGGTTTAAATTATTACCTAGGCTGGAAAAAAATACGTTTGGGATCGAGGTCAATATATGGAAATGCTTACTGCGTGGCAGAAGGATTAAAAAAAACAGGATCGATGAGGTATGCAGCCAATAAGCCAGGCTGTGAAGGTTGCCCAGAATATTTTTTCCAAGCATCTCGAAGGCGGGAGCTAAAATCATACCAATAGGGCCGGAATGACCATCAGGATGAAGTGCAAGAAAAGTCGAGTCAAACAATATATCGCTGACCATGATCGCAAGAATCAATAGCAGTATGAGCAAGCCTTCTATTGATAACGTCAGGCGTTGTGGTTTCAACACCAACCTTCGGTAAAGAGCGAAAAAAACCGCTACTCCAACTAGAAACACAGCAGCGTCTTTGACCCATGCGTAAGTCACAAAAACCGCATTGCCAGCCGGGATAGAAAAGTCTGTTTCGGGAAAAAAACCGATTAAAAAGAATTCGGCTGCGCGGAAAAGTAGAATTAGGAATCCCCAGAATATCAAGGCATGCATCCACCCGGCTCCCTTTTCCTGCATCAATTTACTTTGGCCAAAGGCAACTTTCAGGGTTAGAGCTATTCTTTCAAAGACTCGATCGCATCTTTCAGTGGACCGGGCATTCATTAGAATTTTTAATTTGGGCCAGACGGCCACTGAAAAAAGGGTCAGTGCGAGAAGACAAAGGCCTCCCAGCAGCAGAGGCTGGGTTTGTGGTGAGGTCCATTCTAGAGCGCGATTCAGGTTTGATGTCATTTAAGTGCTAAACCTTAAGGTAGCAGAATAGTTAGCTTATTGTTTTTATTCGAGAATATCTATTTTATTCAAAGACGGGGTACTATATAATTATAAATGAGGGATTTCTCCCATTTTTTAGGAGCACTACTTTTGTTAAATGTTTCTCGATTAAGTATTGGGGTTCTTGCGCTTTTGATTTTTTGTGGCCTGATATTGGCCCAAGCTTCAGCGGTTCCTTTGGAAAATGCATTGGATGAAGGTCAGGCTAAAAGTCACTTGGGAATGAATCGTCCTTGGGATGAAGCTCCTCCTGCCTACTATGATCTCAATCCGCATATGACAGATGGTATCAACGAGCCGCATCCATTGCCCACTTATATCAAGCGAGATACTTATAATCAATTATTGAACATTGAGCCAGCGAATCAAGTTCAAAGTAAAATATTTAACCCAGAACTTTTTAAAAGGCTTCAGAGAATCGGTGTTTTGGGGTTTGAAAATAAGACTTTTGCGCCATTTAAGGATGAATCTGCAGGAGAGGTGGTTTCCCGACAGGCTTATCAGGAGCTGAAGACGAATAAAAAATATTCTAATATCATTCCTCCGCAGATGATGGAAGACGCACGTTTTAAAATAATCAAGACCCCTGGCGAGAATGTCTCTAATAAACAGAAAAACCCTAATAATGAGTTGACGTTGGTTTCGACAGATGCGGTAGATGCTGTTATGGTTGGTGCAGTTACAAAATACTCGAACCAGTATCGGGACCGACGTGGCAAAATTCAGAAAAGCGTTGCTAGCGGACTGGAGTTTACGGCATTTTTGGTGAACCCCCGTACTCAGGAGGTTATCTGGGGAGCCCGGTTTGTAGGGAGTCAAAAGGCAGGTTTGCAAAATTTTAACAGCAATAAAGGGAGATGGCTGAATAAAGAAGCCTTTACCCGAGCAGCTATGAAATATGTTCTGAAGGAATTTCCGAACAGAGACTGACAAATAATTTTATAATAATACCTTATGAATTCATCTTTTGATAAACCGCTTGAGTCTGAGACGGATAAGAAACGCAAATTATGGCGTAAACTTTTTATAATCAACTTATGTGTTTCCCTTGTTTTGATAGCTGCATTTTGGCTGCCTCAAAAGTTAGTGGGATTGCAAAACTTCCTTGATTCTCCGAGTGTAGATATTCCGGGTGAAGGGAAAATAGCAAAAAAAGAAAAGAAAACACCAACGCTTGCAGCACCCCCGGTGCAACTCGCAAATTTGCTGAACACCAAAGTGGCTACAGTGAACGCTTCATCTGAAAAAGAATATGTGTATTTCGATTTTTCAAGTGGTGAACCTGTAAAAATTCATGACCCGTCTTCTCTAGAGTGGGATCTTGCATTTCGACGAAGTAAGGTTATATCGAATGGGGGCGCATCCAGTAAAATGGGGCAAGCGGGCTTGATAGATTTGGGGGCTGTGGGGTTTGATACGATAACAGAGGTGCCAAAGGAAAATTATGTGTTAGATGTCAACACCCGTACAGACACAGAAAACTCAGTTTTGTTGAAACCGTACAACTACAATTATTTTACGCACAAACTTAAACCTAAGAAAAACGTTTACGCGGCACGTACCGCAGACAATAAGTTTGCCAAGTTTCAGTTTTTGAATTTTTATTGTGATAATAAGGAAGTAGGGTGCGTAACAATTCGATATGTTTATCAGAATAATGGCACCAACAGCTTTTTAAAATCAGCGGGCAGCTTGTCAACAGCATCGGTTGATATTTCACCTGTTGCAGAATCGGCGACTTCGTTTTAAGTTCCCCCTTCTATACACTCGTAATTTTTGATAGATATAAGGCTTCCCTTTCGCGTTTCTTTCGCAAAAGGAAGATAATCAGTAACTAAAACATGAAGACTTGGAGAAGATAAGAATGCCTACTATGAAGGGACTATTGTTTAATCAATTTGCTGCAGAAGGTCTTAACTCGCTGGTGGAGGAGATGCAGTCAAAATATACGACCAAAAAAGGACGTCGTTTCAACCATAACAACGTTACTTATGAGGTTAGTCGACCTTCACTTAAAGATGGAGCGATCGAGTACGAAATAAGTTCAAAAATCCCTGAAGATGAAATTAAAGGGCCCAAAGAGATGCAAGCTTATTTTACACAGATCAAAAAAATTCTTTCCAAGGGCAAGCTTAAACCTGATTCCATTGAAATGGAAAATATAGTTTGGGATTCTAAAAAGAATTCAGAAAAAAAACGCGACTATGTAAAGCTTCTTTACAAGCTCCCTTTAGACGACCTGTTTGATGATAAAGTGGTCGCCAAACGGCATGAAAGTATTCTTGCGGGTAAGGATGATGTTGATGTCCCTCATTCGCCGAGCGCCTTCACAATGGCAGGAAACGTCGTTCTTGCCGATGTTCGGGATACTATACAGAATGTTGTAAGGGGTAATATTGATAACCTTATTGATGCTAATAAACAGGTTAAAGTCGTATTGAAGGGTTAGGACTTAATCGATGGGAAATATTCGCTATTTTTTAGGTCGCACCCTGCAACTTGTGGGTCTAGCTACTATTTCCCTGGTAGTCTTCATGTTTTTTACCCAGATGACTATGGAGCCGCTTTTAATGTGGTCGCTTCTGGGTGCAATTGAGTTCTATGGCGGCACTTGGCTTTTAGGGAAAGAAGGGCAAACCTGAAAACCCGAGCTGTTGGTCAAGTCTGCCCTGTAGAATTTCCCACCCAGTCCAAATGGATTCTCTATGGAAACACTTCTCGCTGAACCTGGCTTTCTAGCCCCTTCAGGTACAATTGGTGCTGATGTCAGCTATATCCTAGCTGTTGTTTTCACGGTCCTATTTCTGATTGCATGGGGAATGGCTAAAAAAGCTCAGGGCACACGTCACCACAAGCTGATTTTAGTTTCCATGGTGTCGATGATTGTCTATTTCGTGGGATATTATTATGCTCGCTCTCTGGGTGTTTTATCCTTTGAAGGCAGAGAGGGATTTGGCGGCCCTGACGATGTCTACGAAAATGTGTTTATTCCTGTGTTAAGCACTCATCTTGTTCTCGTAGTGCTAGGGTTGATCTTTGCTTTTTATATGCTTTCACAAGGTTTCAGGGCCAGTAAAAAGGTAGATGGGGAGTACCTTCTCAAAGAAGGGGAATTAAAGATAACCCCTAGGAAATTTAAAATTGTAATGCTGACGATTTTTGGGTGCTGGGCTATTGTTCAGGTTTTGCTATTAGCAACTCGAGAAAACTCTACAGGAGCCAGTATAGCTTATGCCCTGATTTTTTTAACTGTGGCACTGGTGGCCAGTTTGGAGAAGTTGATCGAAAAACTATTACCCGATGGAGCAAAGCGTCATAGGGTGCTGGGCCGAGTGACAATGGTCATTTTTGCTATGATTCTGGTAACCAGCACGGCGACTTATATTATGCTCTATTTTGTTTATCCGTTAAAAACCTGATATTGGGCCGCCAATAATTTTGGGGGTGGTCTGATACAAGTCGAAAGGCGGGAAATTCTTTAATTTAAGGGGTTTTACTCTTGACACCCCTCAATTTTCCTGATAAATTTCGCGGAATTATATGACTTCGAAGTACATAAGGAGGAGGTATAAGGCGGTCAAGGCATTAACGCCAAGGCCGATGTAAACGATGGTATCGAAAATTTTTCCGTCTTTGCTGGCCATAAAAATCCTCTAGGGTAAAAATAGTTCTTTGTTAAAAAAGAGATATACCCTATCATTCGCTTTTTAAAGCTGTCAAGATTAAACTGGTATTAAATTTTTCCGGAGCAAACAATGGACTTAGAAAAAATTAAGGAAAAGGCTGGACCCCTGATTTATATCGGAACCGTAGTGTTTTGTCTTTGGTTCTTTTATTGGTTTGCATCCGTGTGGCGCTAATTTATTGGATAGAGTCTTAATACAATCTTAGGGGGAGTTTAACGAAATATGAATGACTTTACGGCAGACGAACAGAAAAAGTTTATCACACCAAAATCAATTATCTGGTTCATAATTGCTCTTGTATGTATGGCCGGTTATTATTTTTTGATTAACATCGGGCTGATGAAAGTACAAGGACTCGACTTCTTTTATCTATGGAGTAGTGGTTCTGGTGGTGCTAGTCACTAAAGCCTGATTCAAAACAAATTAAAGATGACAAGCTCTTAGGGCTTGTCATTTTTTTTTGCCTTTTTTAACATTTCAACCTATCAAGCCATGAAGGGTAACCCCGCCTGCCGCATTTTACTTTTTCGTCACGGTGAAACAGCAAACTCAAAAGAAGTTTGCTTCAACGGTCACTATGATGTGGGTCTCTCAAAGAGAGGTCAGGAACAATTTCAGCATTGGGCGGAAATACTAAAACAGAAAAGTTTCAAGGCCGTTTACTCCAGCGATTTGCAGCGAACTAGCAACAGCGCTCAATTTATTGGACAGCAACACGGGCTGGAACCTGTACCTTATTCTGAGTTGCGTGAGCTTTCTTTTGGAACCTGGGAGGGGATGAGTGTTTCGGAAGTAGAACGTATATATCCAGGCCAAATGAAAGAAAGAATGAAAAGCGTGGCAACCTTCCAGGCCGATGGTGGCGAAACCTATCCGCAACTCCAGGCTCGGGTGATTCCTAAATTCGAGGAAATTGTAGCCCGTCACCCAAATGACCAGATAATCATGGTATGTCACGGCGGTGTCAACCGTGTCATCCTCGGACATTTGCTTGGCATTCCAATCGATAAGATTTTCCGCATTAATCAAGACTACGCGGCCCTAAATGTCATCCAATATTACGATCAGGAACCGGTCGTTGAGTATATTGGTAACGCAGAATTATTCTCCCCTGAAAAAGATGAAATTAAAACTGCTATTCAGTAAAGGAGCTTCCCCTGTATTGTCAAATCGGAAAAACGAGATGCTTAGAAAATCTCAATATACGGAAGAACGTCATCTTGAGTATGGCGAGGGATCTCGGGCTTATGCAAAACTTTTCTTCAGTCAGGGAGATTTAATTTGAGTTTTCTCGTAAAAATAAAAAATGCAGATGTTTATGTGGGGGGAAACAAGGTTTTAAAATCCTTAACCTGGTCCATGGGTGAAAAGGAAAACTGGGCGATTATCGGAAATAATGGTTCGGGTAAGACCACTTTTATGAAGCTGATTTTTGGCGAGCTCATACCGGTTTATGGAGGCGAAGTGCAATGGTTCGGCAACAAGGAGCGCATACCTCTTGCTGAAGTGAGAGATAAAATAGGATATGTCTCCGCAGAATACCAAACTAGTTATGATCGTCCAGCACTTGGCTGGGAAGTGGTGGCTTCGGGGCATTTTTCTTCTATTGGTTTACACGAAGCGGTCACCGAAAAGCAAAAAGAGGCGGCCTTCAACTCTATGGATTACCTCGGCATCGAATATTTAAGCCAAACTCCCTATCGCCAAATGTCTTATGGTGAGGCAAGGCGAGTTCTTTTAGCCCGTGCCATGGTTCACAGTACCCGCTTGATGATCCTTGATGAACCTTGTGCTGGATTGGATATTCCCACTCGCGAAAACTTCCTAGAGTCCCTGGAAAAATTATCACGGAAAAGAACACGGATGATCTACGTTACGCACCGAATTGAAGAGATCATGCCCTGCTTCACCCACGTCCTCTATCTGAAAAATGGAAAAATTTTCAAACAAGGTAGAAAAGAAGCCTTGTTGAATTCAAAAACCCTTTCTAACGCACTCGATTACCCCCTCACTATTCAAGAAAAATCCAATCGCTACTACGCGGCAAGTTGCCAATAGGTCGATACCTTCCAGCGTGAAGCTGGATTCCAAAGATCAATACCCGTAAAGGGAAACAATTATCATTATCCTTCTAGATTGAGATTTGTGATAATATTCTGTCTATATCACTGGGAGATATTTGAGTATGCGAGTTGTGGTTTTAATGGCGCTATTTCTATTTGCAGGACTGGCATCAAATGCCTGGTCGTTGGATGCTGAGCAATGGTTTCTAGATGGAAACAGACTCAGTTCTGAAGGAAAATTTGAGGAAGCGGCCAAGGCTTACCAAAAATCGATAGATCAAAATCCTCTGGCACCAGTGGCGCATTATAATCTGGGGATAGCCTATAAAAACCTGCGGCAACTGGATAAATCTACAAAATCTCTTGAAAAAGCGATCGAGATGGCACCCGCTAACTTAGATATTCGTCTCACGTTGGGGAATGTTTATAATATGCAGGAACGCTGGAAAGATGCCATTGGCCAGCTGAATATTGTCGTTCACAGGCAACAAAATGATGCTCAGGCGCATGGCAACCTCGGCTGGGCTTATTACAACTATAAAGACGGGCCTCCCTTCAAGCAGATGGTGATTTTGAATCTATCCAAAGCTGTGGAATTATTTGGGCAGCAGAACCAACTGAAGGCAGCAGAGTCGACACGAAAAATCCTGGAGGAAGCTAAGTTGAAATTTGGCTATCAGGCAGCCACACCCTAATTAGAATCAACTATTTTTAGCAAAGAGGTGTAATGGGAAACTTAATAAAAGTTAGAACAACACGCAACGAAGGCACCTTAATGTTTGCGGTCAAGGATGCATTATTGCCTCACGGTAAAAGCCTCCCCGTTTCACAACCTGGGGCCGCGAAACTGCACCCTGTAGCTGAGGCCTTGATGGCTGTGCCAGGAGTGGATAGTGCCTGGATCATGGGAAACGAAATCATGGTCACGAAAAAAGTAGAGGAAAGGTGGGCTACTGTGAAGTCTCGTGTTATTGAAGCCATCCGCAGCACCCTGCCAAAATCCTGAAAAAACCCATTAATTATAGAAAAAGAAAAAGGGCCTGACCAAATGGTCAAGCCCTTTTACCTGAAAATGGATCTTAGAGGACTCCGCAAAATAAGCGGGGTATCCTGAGATATTTATTTGGGTACAACGTTTGTGGCTTGTGGTCCTTTTTGGCCCATTCCTTCTTCAAATTCTACTGCTTGGCCTTCTGTAAGGGTTTTAAATCCTTCTCCCTGAATTTCAGAGAAATGTACAAAAAGATCTTTTCCGCTTTCAGACTCGATGAATCCATAACCTTTGCCTTCGTTAAACCATTTTACTGTTCCTGCTGCCATAATAATACTCTCCTACAATTTTGTTAGATAGAGAACGTATTGCCAGAAAATCTGGGTAACGCATCTCGTTTAAATGGGGTTGGCGTGATGCAAGAACTTTTAGATAACCACTTCGCAGAAAAAAACCAAATTTTCATTTCCGGTCTGACTTGGGCGAGATACTAGAAGGAATAAACTTACATTATACTAAACAACCCTTACTTTCCTAAATAGTTTAGCATGAATATGATGTAGATGCTAATTAAAATTGCACTTTTTAAGTTCCAATGCTTGCTGTTTGGCTAATGATATAAAGGGGGTTAATATTAATCTGCTTGCTATCCTTACCAATCGTGGTAGCTTGGTGGTATATTCTTCCCAGTAGGCTTTTTAAGGAAGTAAAATTAAATACTATTAAGGGACTTTATTCTTTTGCCATTTCTTTATGGAGTGGCTTTTTTTGCGTAGAAGAATGGTTTCGATAGTTTGGAAAAGGTGATCTAGATCAACGGTCAAGCACCACAATCTTAAAATCAGGAGTAGCAATTTTGCAAGTCATTGTAATTCAGAATCAGGTTGAGCGAGCCTTGAAAGCTTTAAAGCGTCAACTGATCAAAGAAGGTTTGTTCAAAGAGCTCAAGGCCAGAAGGTTTTATTTGAAACCTTCGGTAAAGAAAAAAATAAAGATTAAGGAAGCTCAGAAAAAGAGGAAAGCAGCTAAACGTCGTGCGAGATCTGCCTGGAATTAAAGAGGTCGAAGAAGTCGTATCAACTTTTTCTGCTTGCTCGTGGATGCCTTTTGTATTTATATGGATTCCTAAAAAAATTATTAGCTTTGGAGGATATGAAAATTGACTGAATCATCAGTAACAGTACAGGATGCGTTGAAAGAATTAGATGAAAGTGCAATACAGTGGGCCGGTGAGGCCGAAGAACGAAGAAAAGCCGCATCAGCGAAGAATGAGAATTACAAGTTGGAGTTCTCCGCAGGAGAAAAAAAAGCCTATGAAAACCTCTCCAAAACAATCAAAGTAATTTTGGGTAAATTATAACCCCCCCCTAATTTTTAAGCGATAAAATACTCTTTAAATGTTTTTATCAGAGGCAGATGATCTTTTGCCCCTGACATTTCACGGATAGAGTGCATTGACAACATCGGATTGCCCACATCTACGGTACGAATGCCAAGATTCGAAGCTGTGATTGGGCCGATGGTGCTTCCGCATCCCAAATCAGACCGTACTACAAATTTTTGCACCGGAACCCCCGCCTTTTTACAGAGTATTTCAAACCACGCACTGGAAACTCCTTCCGTTGCGTAACGTTGATTGGAATTACATTTGATAACAGGTCCGCCGTTCAAAATTGGCATATGTTTTGCGTCATGTTGCTCAGGGTAATTGGGGTGTACCGCGTGAGCCATATCGGCTGAAATAAACAATGAGTTTGCCATCGATCTGAAAAAAGTTTCTCGGGGGTTGTCCGATTCCAAAGTTAACCTTTCCAACACGTTTTTCAAGAAAGGCGAGCCTGCGCCCTGTGCTGAATCGCTACCGACTTCTTCGTGGTCGTAAAATGCGATAACCCGTGTCATAGGGTCTTTGGCTTTTGATTCGGTCAATGCCTGTAAGGCTGCATGGCAACTGGCGAGATTGTCTAGTCGGCCGGAAAAAATAAATTCTCCTTCTGCGCCGCCAATAGCACCGGGCTGTGTATCGTAAAGCGATAGCTCCATGTTCAAGATGTCTGCGGGTTTGCATTTTAATTTTTGCGCTACCTTTTTTTCAAGCAAGTCTTTAGTGGAACCCTTTTTTCCTGCCAGAGAAAATATTGGCGGCAGATGGTTCTGTCTATTCAGAGCCAGTCCTTTTTCGTTTACATCACGATTGAGGTGAATAGCCAATTGCGGAATCCGTAAAAGGGGTTCATCGAAACGGACTAACTTGGATTGTGGTTGTTTTTTATCTTTAATAATGACACGTCCCGCCAGCGATAAATCGCGATCGGTCCAAGTAGTCAATAGAACTCCGCCGTATACTTCTACTCCCAGTTGTAGGTAACCACTTTTGTCGTAGGCGGGATTAGGCTTGAGTTTTAGGTTGGGGCTATCTGTATGCGCGCCGATTATTTTGAATCCACTCGCTTCTTTAGTTTTTGTGCCGACAATAAAAGCGATTAAAGAAGAATCGTTACGTGTGAGAAAATATTTACCGTTACTGGTCAGTTCCCATACATCGGATTCTTTCAGCTCAGAGTAACCTTGCGCGATCAACTTATTTTTCATTTCCTCAACCGCATGAAATGGGGTGGGGGAACGATCAATAAACTCCAGAAGGTCGTGAACACCTTTTTTCTCGTTACTCATAGAAATCTCCGAACAGTTTATTTTAAACCTGAGGTTGTTCTGCTATCAGGCGAAACTTGTTTTCTGTTGGTTTGATAATATTTGTAAAGTCCTTCTAAATCAACTGTTTCTGGGGTTTTTGTTTTTACGCATCTAAACACTTACGTTAAACTCAGTATTAGATTTTGAGCAGCCCTTAAATTTAGTAAAATAGGTCTTTAATTTTGCGGAGTCAAATGCCAATGGGCTTATTGATCAATGCGGATTTTAAGAAAAAGCTGGATATAAAGTTGTATCGTTATGATCCGAAGAAAAAAGATCCCAAATATCATGAGGAAATTTTTTCGAAAATGTTTATCCAGTTTCCCCAGTTTAAAGCGCATGTTGCGGCCTACATTGAGCGAAACTATTGTTTTGTGGTAAACGATGAAGATCATGCCGACCCCCGCTCGCTCCTCCCCACTTTAAAACCTGAAGAAGTCAAAAAATTGAATGAATGGATTCTTCGGCGTAATCAACCTGGAACACTTTGCCGAGAGTAAGCAAGTCTACATTATTCAGAGGAAAGTTAGCTGACCTATAGGGAAAGGGGTCTTGGTTGATTTAATTGTTTAGAAATGAGAGTATCCCGGTCAACTTCAAGCTAAGCCCCGATCGTTGAATAATAATTAAAATTTGAAGCTAAAACTTTTAACAGTTAAACGAGAAATTTTGAATAAAAAAAACTTATTTCCATTCTTGATTACCGCGAATTATTTGTTCAGTTACGCCACTTACGAGTATTGAGAGCCTCACGAAAGAAAAAAATCCCGTTCAGTATTAAAAGGAGATATGGCAGGAAAGAGCTGGAGGAGTTTGTTACAAATTTCTGGGATGGAGGCTATGTCTACTTGGAAACTGGGGATTACTTATATCTCCCACCCATGAAGGAGATGAATGTATTTTGGAAATTGAAAGAACCCTACATTCCAGAAGAGATTATAGAAAAATTCAGTCGTCCCGGTAACACGGTCATGGATATCGGGGCAAACATAGGCGAATGGACCCTTCGCATGGCCAATACGGTAGGGTCTGAAGGACGTGTCTATTCATTCGAGCCTATTCCTTTGATTAACAAATCTTTGAGCAAAACTCTGCGTATCAATAATCTTTCTCAGGTGACCCTGTGCCAACTGGCTTTGGGCGACCAGTCTGGCGATTTAGAATTTACCATTCCAATCGACTCTAATGACCGTGCCATCCACGGAGAATCTAGATTAGGCACGGAAGAGGGAAACTGGAATATATACACCGAAGTTAAATCAACAAAAAGTATCAAGGTGAAAACCAGCACCCTTGATCAGTTTGCCTCGGAACGATCTATAGATAGGTTAGACTTTGTAAAAATCGATGTTGAAGGCAAAGAAATTGGTGTTTTGGAGGGCGGACATGAAACATTTTCTCGCTTTACTCCTGCTCTGATCCTTGAAGTTGGATGCGAAGAAGCAGATGACAGGAAAAGGATTGCCGAACTTTTACGCTCTTGGGGATATGGGATTGTGGGGATTGTCCTTGCTCACGGAATTGTTGAAGTGAGTTGGGAGCAACACGCGAACTTGGATAATCCGTTCATTAAAAAGTATCCATCCAACGTTCTGTTCTTAAGTGATAAATAATATTAAGAGGGAATTTGTCCAATACCGTATCGAGGGGAGGGCTCAACTACAGTAAAAAGCTAAGCGGTGTTGTTTCGCTTTTTGGGTATTGTTCTATTACTAGCTGAGGTTCGCCGTTAGCCGCCGATAGCGTGCATGGCGCGGGTAGGGCGTTCAAAGTCGTCGAGGTTGATTTTGTGTCCTGGTTCTTTGATGAGGACGGCTTGATTTAGGGCCTCGATGATATTTTCATCGGTGGCGCCAGAACGAATCAGTTCTTTCAAGTCAGTTTCA
The DNA here is from genome assembly GCA_047610985.1 of Nitrospinales bacterium. Classification (GTDB taxonomy): domain Bacteria; phylum Nitrospinota; class Nitrospinia; order Nitrospinales; family VA-1; genus UBA8687. The sequence goes on from JBLFWU010000037.1 coordinate 19,536, forward strand.
TCTGTAGAAAACAGGCAAGTTCTTAGTTTTCCATCTGCTGTCATGCGGATGCGGTTGCAGTGATCGCAGAAAGGGTTGCTGACCGCAGTTATAATTCCTACCTTACCTTTGCCATCGGCAAAGTTGTATTCACTCGCCGGTCCGATCTCCAAGGAGTTGTCTATTGGAATCAACTCGTAATTTTCTTTGATCAAGTCTATGATTTCGTGGCCAAACAAAACCTTATCGCGTTCCCATATTTTATCGGAGTCCAGTGGCATGAATTCGATGAAGCGGATTTCAAATCCTTCCGAGCGGCCCATTTCGATCAGGCCCATTATTTCCGTTTCTGAAAAGTTGCGCACAGCAACCGCATTTATTTTTATAGATTTGAAACCGACCTTGCGAGCTGTGTCCAGTCCATCGAGAACGGATTGCAGACAGTCGCGACGATTGACATCGCGGAACTTCTCTGGGTCTAAAGCATCGAGACTTACGTTGAGTCGTTTTAGTCCTGCATCTTTTAGGCTTTGTGCCTGATCTTTTAAAAAGTATGCGTTGGTGGTCATGGCAATGTCGTCAATGCCATCGACTTCGCTTAGCATTTTAATCAGAACGGGTAGGTTTTTCCTCATCAAGGGTTCGCCACCGGTCAAACGAATGCGGTTGATCCCCATGCGGGATACAACTTGAGCTATGCGTTGGATTTCTTCAAAGGATAGAAGACTGCTTCGATCCATGAACTCAACATTGTCCGCAGGCATACAATAGGTACAGCGGAAATTACAACGGTCTGTGACCGAAATACGCAGGTTAACAATGGTTCTGCCCATTCCATCAATGAGCTTCGGTCGCGATGTTTCGGATGTTGGAGTCATAGTTTAAGCCCTCAGCCGTTGGTGATTCCTGTTATTTAGTCCTACTGAAATAGAGCACCACTTATCGTTTAAATATGTCTAAATTATAGCTTTTTTATTCTGCGAATGCATAGAATTTGTTTGAACAATCAATTTCCCCTGAATGCCTCATGATTTAACGTGGACCCTATTTTTGCTTATTTTCCATCTTATTGGATGGATTATTATACAAAAGGTGGAAAATAAAGAACTTTCAGACACAGATAGCATCTAAAAATTGTGGCAAGGACGTAATTTGATATATAATTATGAGTACATTCAATATTTGGATGTTTTCTTTTCGAAGTACTTTTATTGTTAATAAATAAGGATTTATGTTGTGACTGTCGCCGAAGAAAAATTTTCCGCAAAGTTTGACGAAGTGGCTGCAAATATCAAACATCGTGGTGCATATTACCTGGAGGATGCTAAAGAAAAAGGCATGGCTCTGGTAGAAGCTAAATTCAAAGATACCAAATTGTACTGGCTGGCTGATATGAAAGAAGATCGCATTTTCAGCGCGCGATTTTTTGCCTACGGCGGAAAAGTGTCATTGGTAATCGGAGAAACCCTGTGCTCTATGGTGGAGGGTCTTACCATCGATGAGGCATGTTCGCTATTGAGGGCAGATGTGGAATCTACACTCCGCGACAATCCGGATGTGGCATCTGTACCTGAATCAAAACAAAAATCATTTGATACAGTTGAGGAATTACTGAAAGCAGTAAAAGGCCAGTATCCGGCAGCGAAGGGAGTTGCCTTGGCCAGTGCATCCATCAAAAAAGAAGATTTCAAGTCGACCACCGAATTGAATGTGGTTGCGCAGGCGTGGTTGGGGTTGGCTTTGGAAGAGCAAAAAGAACAGATAGAGTTGATTCTGGATGAACATATTCGCCCAGCACTTATGAACGATGGTGGTAATGTCCAGTTATTGGATGTGACCGATGGCGAGAAAGTGCTGGTTCAATATCAAGGAGCCTGTGGCAGTTGCGGGTCTTCCCTTGGGGCGACTTTGTCCTTTATGGAATCAACATTACGTAAACATATTTACAACGAGATTAACGTTGTTCCACAGGTATAACCTGGAGAAATAAAATGAGTGACGAGAAAAGTTCCGTCTCCGATTTGCTGGAAGACAATCAATATAAGTATGGATTCACAACAGATGTAGAATCTGAAACCTTTGCCAAGGGTCTCAACGAAGATGTTGTGCGTGCCATTTCAAAAAAGAAGAATGAGCCTGAGTTCATGCTCAATTTCCGCCTCAAAGCATTCGCTAAATGGAAAACTATGAAAGAGCCGGCGTGGCCGAATGTACATTACCCGTCTATCGACTTTCAGAATATTTCCTACTATTCCGCGCCGAAAAAAAAGAAAGTGCTCGAAAGCCTGGATGAAGTTGATCCGGAAATCATGCGTACTTTTGAAAAACTGGGGATACCTCTCGATGAACAAAAAAAGCTAGCTAACGTAGCCGTTGATGCTGTTTTTGACAGTGTTAGTGTTGCCACCACTCATAAGAAAAAACTGATGGAGCAGGGAATCATATTCTGCCCCATTTCAGAAGCCCTTCAGGATTATCCTGAATTGATTGAAGAATATCTCGGAACGGTTGTTCCGGTAGGTGACAATTATTACGCAGCTCTCAATAGTGCCGTGTTCACCGATGGTTCTTTCGTCTATATTCCACCAGACACCATCAGTCCAATGGAAATTTCTACTTATTTCCGTATCAACACAGAAGAAACTGGGCAATTTGAACGTACGCTTATTATCTGTGCTGAAAATAGCTATGTATCTTATCTGGAAGGGTGTACCGCGCCGCAGTTTGACACCAACCAGCTACACGCAGCTGTTGTGGAATTGATAACTATGGACAATGCAGAAATTAAATACAGCACCGTGCAAAATTGGTACGCAGGCGATAAAGAAACAGGTAAAGGCGGTATTTATAATTTCGTAACGAAACGTGGAAAATGTGCTGGTGATAATTCTAAGATTTCGTGGACTCAAGTTGAGACCGGATCTGCAATCACATGGAAATACCCCAGTTGTATTTTGCAGGGTGATAACTCCAGTGGCGAATTTTATTCTGTCGCTCTCACCAACGGGCATATGCAGGCCGATACCGGAACCAAAATGATTCACATCGGTAAGAATACGCGGTCCAGCATTATATCCAAGGGCATTTCGGCAGACCAATCCAGTAACAGTTACCGAGGCCAGGTAAAGATTGGTAAAAACGCTACCAATGCAAGAAACTACAGTCAATGCGACAGCATGCTGGTAGGCGATAAAAGCAGCGCGCATACCTTCCCTTATATAGAAACAGCCAATAGCTCGGTGCAGGTGGAACATGAAGCAGCAACCTCAAAGATCAGTGAGGAGCAATTGTTCTATTTCGAGTCAAGAGGGATTTCCAGGGAAAATGCAATCGAAGCGGTCATAAGCGGATTCTGCAAAGATGTTTTCAAGCAGTTACCCATGGAGTTTGCTGTCGAAGCGCAGAAACTGTTGACTCTGAAGCTGGAAGACAGTGTGGGCTGATCAGAGTGGGAGTACTATAAAATCGATATAAAATAGGTTGATAGTGTTGTTTTGCTTTAAAGCTGTCGACCTTTTCCCACCGGGCGTGGCCCGGTTTTTTTATTTGTTTATGAAAAGGAATAGATTGAATGCTCGAAATTAAAGATTTGCATGCAGGGGTTGATGGAAATGAAATTGTAAAAGGAATTTCTCTTTCCATAAATAAGGGTGAAGTTCACGCCATCATGGGGCCGAACGGATCAGGCAAAAGCACCTTGGCCAAAATACTTTCAGGTCACCCTGCTTATGAAGCTACATCGGGAGAAATAATTTTTGATGGCCAGAATCTCCTGGAAATGGATGCGGAAGAAAGATCCCTGGCAGGTGTTTTCATGGGGTTCCAATATCCCGTCGAAGTTCCGGGGGTGAACAACGCTGAATTTTTGCGAATGGCGCACAATGCCAGAAAAGTTAAAGCAGGGGAAGAAGAAATCGATCCGCTTGACTTTGATGAGCTTCTTTCTGAAAAAATGAAAATGCTTGGGATGGAAAAAAAATATAAAGAGAGAAATCTTAACGATGGATTCTCTGGTGGCGAGAAAAAGAAAAACGAGATACTGCAAATGGCTATTCTAGAACCCAAGCTTTCTGTGTTGGATGAAACCGATTCTGGGCTGGACATTGATGCTCTACGAATTGTTTCTGAAGGAGTTAATAAACTTCGTAATGAAAATAACGCGCTCATTTTAATCACTCACTATCAGCGTTTATTGGATTATATAAAACCCGATTTTGTTCATGTGCTCAGTCAAGGCAAGATCGTGAAATCGGGAGATAAAGCTTTGGCACTTGAACTCGAATCCCAGGGATATGACTGGGTTACGTCGGCGGATTAAGGAAAAATATGTCTGAAACAATCGCAGAACCGACAGAAGAGACGACTTTTCTTGATCTTCACAAAAAATTTGTGGAAGGAAACAAGTCAAGCTCTGCTTTATCGGCAATCCATGAGTCGGCTTTGGGCCGATTCGAAATGCTGGGCTTCCCGCATTCAAAGCACGAAATGTACACCTATGTGAATACGAAGAAATTGGCCGCCACTACTTTTGCGGTTTCTAATCCTTCTGCAAAAATTGACCTTATAGACAAACATATTTATTCGGGCTGTGAAAACAGTTGTCTGGTTTTTGTCAATGGTGTGCTTGACCGATCTCTTTCCAAATTAAAGGCAATAGAATCATCAGTAAAAATCTCCTCCCTCGAAGAGAAGAGTGATACCGATACGTTGTTGGCTTACCTTGAAAATGAGAACGATGTGTTTGCCTGCCTGGCAAATGCGTTTTGTTCTGATGTGACGGTTGTGGAGGTTCCTGAAAAGGGACAAGTTGACGTTCCCATTCAGGTTTTGTTTGTTTCTACCGGAGACACCTCTCAACCTGAAATGCATTCCCCGCGATTACTGTGGAAGGTTGGTAAACTTGCCGAAGTAAAAGTGATTGAAAAGTTTGTCGGGATGCAAGAAGGCTATTTCACCAATATGGTGCAAGATTGGAAAGTGGCAGAAGGGGCAGGGGTAGTTTTGACTCAGGTTCAGTCTGATCCTTTCGGTACGTGGAATTTTCACAAAACCCGTGTGCATCTTAAGCGCAATGCCAGGTTCCATTCCGCCAATTCTTCTTCAGGATCGGTTCTCGTACGCAACCACTTTGAAGTGCGACTAGAAGAAGAGGGCGCTGAACTGGTTCTAAACGGAGTTAGCGTGCTCAAAGGTAAAGAGCAGGTACATAACTTTATTCGCATTCATCATGAAGCACCGCAATGCATCAGTCATCAACATTTTAAAAATGTGATCAACGATGAAGGTCGTTCAAGTTTTGATGGCACTGTCATCGTTAATCAGGGTGCGCAATTGACCAACGCGAATCAGTTGATCAACAACCTGATGCTGTCGGATGATTGTCACGCAGATAACAAACCCAACCTAATGATTTTTGCCGATGATGTGAAGTGTGCCCATGGTGCGACCGTCGGGCAAATCGACGAAGAACAATTGTTCTATTTGCAAACACGAGGGTTGTCGAAAAAATTTGCTAAAGAACTGCTTACAAGAAGCTTTGCTGAAAGTATTGTTCAGACAATTCAATTTCCCGAAGTGGTGAAAGAACTGAGCAATACTTTGCTCAAGAAGCTGGAGGTAGACAATGTCTGATTCCAATACGGCTGTAACAAGTAAAGCTGTTTTCGATGTTGATAAAATACGTAAGGATTTCCCCATCCTGACTCAAACCGTGCGTGGAAAACCTTTAATCTATCTTGATAACGGCGCCACTACGCACAAACCGCAGCGGGTGATTGATCGTGTGAGTCAATTCGATGCTGAAGAATATGGCACCGTACGTCGTGGAGCTTATAAATTATGTGAGAACGCCACTCAGCTCTACGAAGACGCGAGAAAGAAAGTCGCCGATTTTATGGGCGCTGAAAAACCGGGTGAAATTGTTTTCACCAGTGGAACCACGCAGGCCATTAATCTGGTAGCGCATAGTTTTGGCAAACGCTTTATCAATAAAGATGACGAGATTATCATTTCAAATATCGAACATCATGCCAACACGGTACCCTGGCAAGTTCTTTGTGAAGAGCGCGGTGCGAAGCTCAAAGTCATTCCCGTTAGCGATACGGGTGAACTGGTTATGGAAGAATATGAAAAACTGCTTTCAAGTAAGACTCGTATGGTGGCAGTCAATCATGTTTCAAACGCATTGGGCACAATCAACCCCGTAAAGGAAATCACCGAAAAAGCGCATGCGGTCGGGGCAAAGGTTTTAATAGACGGTGCGCAAAGCACGCCGCATATGAAACTGAATGTTCAGGATATAGGTTGCGATTTCTACACATTTTCCGGGCATAAAATGTACGCGCCCAGCGGTATTGGCGGAGTTTACGGAAAAATGGATCTCTGGGAAGAGATGCCGCCTTATGTGACAGGGGGCGATATGATTTTGCAAGTCACACTCGAAAAAACCACTTATGCAAAACCCCCAGCAAGGTTCGAAGCAGGTACCCCCCCTATCACTCAAGTGATTGGTTTAGGCGAAGCCATTGACTATCTCAATGAAATTGGGATGGACAATATTGCCGCTTACGAACACAGCTTGCTCGAATATGGTACTGCATTATTAAACGATATTGAAGGCGTACGCATCATCGGTAATGCCCGCGAAAAAGCCAGCCTCATTTCTTTTCATATAGAAGGAGAGAACCCCAATGACGGACATCCACATGATGTCGTGAGTTGGTTGGATCAAGATGGCATCTCTTGTCGAGGCGGACATCACTGCGCACAACCCACAATGATTCGCTATGGTCTCCCTGCAACCACTCGGGCTTCAATGGCATTTTATAATAAAACCGAAGAGCTAGATGCTCTGGCCGAAAGCCTTA
>JBLFWU010000038.1:0-25800 GCA_047610985.1 Nitrospinales bacterium
TTTAAGATCAGAGTGCAATAATAATTGCTGTGATCTTTATGGTAGTAGCGGGATTTAGGGTTTTTGATAGGGGATAGTGCCAGGCATAAATGTCGTTTGTCTTCTTTCGATACTTTTCCGGAGGATTTAGCAGCCGCTGAATATATTCCAGAACGTATCAGCTCTTTTGTGGGGCCAATACCATCTCTGACTTCAACGGGAGCAACACCGGGGCGGCCTTTTCGGACGCTATCTCCATCGCCATCACATGCCGTGGGGTCTGGCGTTTCGGCGGCCATGGTGGGCGGCACCAAGGCGAATATAAAAAATGCCAACATTAGAACAGTCAATCCCGCTCGATTATATCGCCACATACATTTATCCTCCCTAAGATAACTGCGTTTTTTAATTTTGTGTGAATGAGAATTTAATTCAAATGTAAATTAAAGGATACCCTATTTTTTAATCAAAAACCACGGCTTTAAGTCAAAAATCATGCCTGTGTATAATTTGTTGAAAGTAATGTGTTTATGTTTATTTTATTGAGTCGATAAAAATCTTTTTTTGTGGAAATCCATCAAAAGAAATGGGATGAAATACACAATCATGTGTGGCTATTTTAAAACAGGATAGACTGTTATCATGTCTATAAGAGTCAAAAGATCTTTTAATTTGAAATGGTGAAAATGGATTCTGATTTCGAAAAACATGCATGGGGAAAAAGTAGAATTCGCAAGTTACTGGGGCCTGTTCTGGTGGCTGTCGGTCTTGGATACACTTATCATTCTCATATAACTGGCTGTCCTCGATATGTGATATTTGCAGGTTGGGCCATGGGACCCCCAGTATGGTTTGTAATCGAATATTGGTTTTTATTTGATGCAAAAGTTGAGGATTTACAATCCTTTAAACATTATCAAACTCTTAGTCGAAATTTGTGGCTGGGTTTTTTAGCCTACCTCGCTGCTTTTTATTTGGGTAACTGGAATTAAACAATTCAAGGAAGAATTATGAATACCAAACGCTTTGCGATAGCAAGTGGTGCCGTTTTCTTATTTATATTTATCTATAAATGGATATTTCATGGTGTTGTTTTAAAGAGTATCTACCAGCAAACGGCAAACCTATGGAGACCAGAATCGGATATGGAATTTTACTTTATCTGGTTGACCTTGGGACAATTTATTTTTGCCATAGTTTTTTCCCTCTTTTTTTTAAGAGGGTATGAAAATAAGGGATTGGTGGAAGGAATCAAATATGGTGCATTGATGGGAGTTTTTTTCTGCGCACCCAATCTCATTTGGTATGCTGTCCAACCGCTTCCGGGTTCTTTGGTGGTTCAATGGTGTTTAGGTGGATTGATTGAAATAACATTGGCGGGTGCTATTTTGGCTTCTATTTACCGTCCAAATGCGAATTGAGTTTGAAAAATCTGAATAATTTCTTACCGAAACTGTTTCCTACTTGTTTATACTACTCCGTTTTATGCGCTCGATGTGGGAATACAAGTTTTCCAGAATAACTTTTGTGCTAAACCCTAAGAAAATAAAAATTATAAAACTCTATGCGAATTTTTAGTTGGAATGTGAATGGCCTGCGAGCCGTAGTCAAAAAAGGTTTTTTTGATTGGTTGGAATCCGAAGCGCCGGATGTGGTGTGTCTGCAGGAGATTAAAGCCCGAACCGAAGATCTCGATGAAACCATACTCAACCCAAAGGGTTATCACGCATTTTGGAATCCTGCTGAGAGAAAAGGCTATAGCGGCGTTGCCATATTCACCAAAAAAAAACCAGTAGCCATTCATCTGGGGATAGGGATTGAGCGATTTGATTGCGAAGGGCGGGTTCTCAGAGTCGAGTTTAAGGACTTTGATCTTTTCAGTGTGTATTTCCCCAATGGAACAAGTGGAGCGGAGAGACTGCAGTATAAAATGGAATTCTATGATGCCTTTCTTGACCATTGCGAAGAGTTGAGGGCGCAAGGAAGAGAGCTGGTGATAACGGGTGATGTTAATACCGCTCATAAACCCATTGATTTAAAAAACCCAAAAGCCAATCAAAAAAACTCAGGATTCCTACCTGAAGAAAGAGCTTGGGTAGATAAGTTTGTTGAACATGGATATGTAGACAGCTTTCGTGCTTTTAATGAAGCCCCCGATCAATATACTTGGTGGAGCTATCGTTTTAATGTGCGTGCCAGAAATATTGGTTGGCGTATCGACTATTTTTTTGTGACAGAGGGGTTGATGGAAAAGGTGAAAGACTCTTTTATTTCCCAGGAAGTCATGGGCTCCGATCACTGTCCGATTGGTTTGGATATAAAGGCTAAGTAGCTAAACTTTGTAGGACCTTTCGGAGGCTAAAAGCATCTAAGCCAATACGATGCAATTTCGTTTTGTTCTATATCTTTATAAAACTGGAGAAAACAATTTATGAGTTTTGAACTCAATCAAAGTTATAGCGGTTTTAAACTGATTAAAAAGGAAGAGATCGCAGAATTGAAATCGCTCGGACTTTTCTTTGAACATGAAGGAACCGGTGCAGAAGTGATGGTGCTTGAAAATGATGATGATAATAAAGTTTTCAGCGCAACCTTCAGAACTCCCCCAACAAACGATGCCGGTGTTGCCCATATCCTGGAACACAGTGTTCTGTGCGGTTCAAAAAACTTTCCGGTCAAAGAACCTTTTGTTGAATTGATGAAAGGAAGTTTGCAGACTTTTTTGAACGCCATGACCTTTCCGGACAAAACCATGTATCCGGTCGCCAGCAGGAACCGAAAAGACTTTTTTAATCTGATGAACGTATATATGGATGCGGTATTTTATCCCGTTATTTCTGAAGATACTTTCAAGCAAGAAGGCTGGCATTATGAGCTGACGAAACCGGATGACAAAATTATTTATAAAGGTGTGGTATTCAATGAAATGAAAGGGGTGTTTTCTGATCCGGAAAGTTATATTGACCGGCAACTTGCCCATTCATTGTTTCCATCAACGGCCTATGGTTACGAATCAGGCGGTGATCCTAAAAATATTCCGGATCTGACTTATGGTGACTTTAAAGAGTTTCATGAACGACATTATCATCCTTCCAATAGTAGGATTTTTCTCTATGGAGATGGCGATACGCTTGAATATCTTACATTTCTAAATGAGAAATATTTGAAAGATTTTGACCGTATTGAAGTTAATACTTCCATCCAACACCAACGCTCTTTCAGGAAGCCTAAAAGAAAAGCCTTTAACTATCCCGTATCCAGTCAGGAATCATTAGATAAAAAAACCTATGTATTAATGGGTCTCAAACTTGATAAGGCCGTCAACCATGAGCATTGCCTGGGGTTCAGTATATTAAGCCATCTCTTATTGGGAACGTCTGCGTCGCCGTTACGCAAGGCACTTATTGATTCGGAACTGGGTAGTGAAGTTATTGGCGGTGGATTTGATGACAACCGCGCAGACACTTTATTCGCAGTTGGACTGAAAGGCACAGAGGCAGAGCATGAAGAAAAAGTTCTCGGCATCATTGATTCTACTCTAAATGATCTGGTTAAAAATGGGATAGAAGAAGATATGGTCCGATCGGCTGTCAACTCGGTGGACTTCCGCCTGCGCGAAGCAAACTTTGGAGGATTTGCGAAAGGGATTGTTTACAATATTCAAGCTCTGGGTTCGTGGTTGTACGGTAAAGACCCTTTTTCGCATTTGAAATTTGAAAAAGTGATGCGGAAAATTAAGGAGAAATCCACTCAGGGATATTTTGAAGATTTGATAAGTCGCTATCTGATAGGAAATAGCCACAAGAGTATTCTCATAGCCACGCCGCAGGCCGGACTAGGCAAAAAATGGGAAGCGCGTGAGAGAAAAATACTGAAGGAAGTAAAAAGCGGGTTGAGCGCAGAAGAAATAAAAGCCCTGATAGAAGAAACGGGTAGGCTTCAGGAAAAACAATTGCAGGCAGACAGCCCTGAAGCACTAGCAGCCCTTCCTTCCTTGGAAATTAAAGATGTTCCCGATGCTGTAGAACAATATCCCATAGAAGTTAAGAACGTCGGTGGAAAGAATATTTTATTCCATGATTTGTTTACTAACCATATTGCCTACACTCAAATTGGTTTTAACATTCACACAGTGCCTCAAGAGTTACTTCAATATGTTCCTCTTATGGGTGCTCTCATTATGGGCATGGGTACGGAGCGAAATTCTTACACTGAGATTTCAAAAAAGATTGGCATTCATACCGGGGGCATTCGAAGTTCTCACTACTCATCGGCAACTGTTCAAGACAGGCAATCCATCCTTTCCTATGTTTTTTTCAATGGCAAAGCTCTGGTGGAGAAAGTAGACGATTTATTTGAACTCTTCGATGAATTGTTTGCAGAGCATAGTTTTGAAAACAGCAAACGCTTGGTGGAAATAATTCGTAGCGCAAAAGCGGATATGGAAGATTCTATTGTTCCCAGTGGCAACCATTATGTCTTGTCGAGATTGCAATCTTATCATTCTCGTCTTGGAAAGTTTGACGAGTTGACGGATGGAATAACCTATTATCGGTTTCTGGAAACCCTGCTGGAGCAGGTAGAAAATGATCCGCAGAAAGTAGCAGGTCAATTCAAAAAAGTTGCAGAGCGAATTTTTACGAAGCAGAATATTCTTTTCAATATTACTTGCGAAGAAAAGGATTATGCGAAAGTTGAAAAACGCATTAACCATCTATATGACCTTCTACCTGAGGCCAAGTTTGAAGTGGCTGAGTGGGAATTTCTGGCGGTTCCTTCCAATGAGGGATTTTTAACCGCTAGCAATGTACAGTATGTGGGCAAGGGTGCCAATTTGTATGAACTGGGGTTTAAATATTCAGGGCAGTTCGAGGTATTGAAGGGACTCCTTCGTACCGGTTATCTTTGGGATAAGGTTCGAGTGCATGGCGGGGCGTATGGAAGCAGCAATTCTTTCGATTTCTTGACGGGTGATTATGGTCTCGTCTCTTATCGTGATCCCAACCTGTCCGAGACATTGAATGTGTACGATGAGATAGCTGACTTTTTAAGCCAACTTGAAATTCCTTCAGAGGAATTAAAGAAAATAATTATTGGCTGTGTTGGGAAAATGGACCCACCCATGACTCCGGACCGGAAAGGATCGGCGTCCATGATCGATCACCTCACAGGACGAACGCATGAGATGAAGTTGCAGTTTCGTCGCGAACTATTAGCGACCGAGCCAGCAGATCTGAAGAATTATGCGGATCTTTTTCAAAAAATCAGCGATAAAGGAAAGGTCTGCGTTCTTGGAAACGAAAATAAACTTAAAAAAGAAAAGGCAGTGTTCAGTGAGTTGGTAAAAGTCTTTAACTAATTAAGCCATCCAAGTTTATAGGGCAACGAAAGGCTTCTCCCTTGGGAACTTAAAGTGAGCGAGCAAATGCCATTGCCTTTTCCATGTCAGGAAGTTTTGACAGTTCTGGAACGATTTCCAGATACCTAACGATTCCTTCAGAATCGAGAATGATAATGGCGCGTGCTAGTAGACGATTTTCTTTAATAAGTAGTCCGGTTGATTTCCCAAACTCGGCATCACGATAGTCAGATAAAAAAGTTATATTTTTCATCTTGGTTTTGGTAGCGAAGCGTTTTTGCGCAAAAGGAAGGTCACGACTGATGGTTATCAGGTTGGCGACTTTATCCAGACCTTTATTTTCTTCGCTGAGTATATGAGTTTGTTTGTCGCAGGTGAGAGTGTCCAGAGAAGGAACGACACTCAGTAGGGTCACTTTGCCTTTGAACGATTGCAAGTCCACCATTTTCAATCCTAGATCAGGAAGTAGGACGGTCGGGAGCATTTTCCCTGTCTGTAATTTCTCTCCTGTTAGGGTTAAAGGTTTGCCTCCTAAAGTAATGGTTTGTACTTCTCCACACCATGCAGAGCTAGAAAATGTTAAAAAGCCAACTAAAAATATAGACAAATAAGATAGAATTTTTCTACGCATTGTATTCCTCATTTTATTAATACTGGGTTATGGATAAGTCTAGAACAATTGGAGAACTCAAAAAAAATATTAAAGCCTGCACTCTCTGCGAGGCCGATCTTCCCTATCCCCCAAAACCCGTATTCTCATTTTCTGCGCGATCAAAAATTCTGATTGTTGGTCAGGCTCCGGGAATCAAGGTGCAGGAGTCTGGTATTCCTTGGAACGATGCTAGCGGTGACAGATTGCGTGATTGGATGCAGGTATCCAAAGAACAGTTTTATGATACGAAATATTTTTCAATTGTACCTATGGCATTCTGTTATCCCGGCAAAGGTAAGTCTGGAGATCTACCTCCTCCACCTAAATGTGCTGAAACATGGATGAAGCCCATTCTGGATAAGGTTCCTGAAAGGCGGATTACTCTTTTAATAGGTCAATATGCTCAAGCCTGGTTTTTGCAATCAAGAAAAAAAGCTACCTTGACCGAAACGGTGCAAAACTGGAAAGAGTATCAACCTGAATACTTTGTTTTGCCACACCCTTCTCCCCGCAATAATATATGGCTTAAGAAAAACCCGTGGTTTGAAAAAAATCTAGTGCCGATATTGAAAAAAAAGATAAAACGGTTAATTGCTTGAAAGTTAAAACTCCACAACGGTAACGCCGGTACCACCTTCTTCGCGTCTGCCTGGAGAGAACTGTTTGCAAAGACAAGCTTTTTCTAGATAATTTTTGACGAGTGCTTTTATCGTTCCCATTCCATGTCCGTGAATGATTGTTACCCGTGGTACTTTGGTTACGATTGCGCGACTGATGAAATCCTCCATTTTTGTTTCCGCATCTTCAGAGTTTAGGCCTCTGAGGTCACAGGAAGACCCACCTTGTGACTCGGCTTCGATGTGCATCAAAACTTTTTTATTTTCTTGTTTTGGATTGTTTTTACGCCGGGGGTTGCCTCGTATCAAAGATGTCTCGACAACGGTGGTTATATTTCCCATTAGGACTCTTACCTTTTTCTTTCCTGCGGGAGACTCAAGAAGCGTTGCCGTTGCGCCCAGATTTATAAGCAATATGGTGTCTCCAGATTTTAAATCGTCTGAGCTGAGGTTCCATTCCTCTAAATTATGATCAGATGTCAGTGAGGCCTTACCCATCGTCTGAATTTGCTTTTCTACTTTGCGTATTTTTGGTAAGCTTTTTTCCCCTTTGATCTCTTGAATCATATTGCGGATTTCCGTTTTTCCGGCGCGCACTTCTAATTGTAGTTTTTTATTTTTATTTTTCTGAAAATCCTTTTCCTCTTCGCGAAGGCTTTGAGTGATTCTATTCTGTTCCCGGTTCAACTGTTCAACTTCTGCTTTGAGTTCTTTGATTTTTTCCTGGTCCTGGTGCATTTGCAAGCGTTGTCGGGTCAGGTCTTCTAATAGGTTTTCTGCGCGCTTATCCTTAGCTTGGTATAGGTTGCGTGCGTGATCAATGATGCTTCGTTGTAATCCCAACCGCTCAGCGGTGTCGAGTGCTGCACTTTGACCGGGGGCACCAAATATCAAGCGATAAGTGGGGCTGATCGTATCGGTATCAAATTCAGTACAGGCATTGACAAATCCTTCCTGGGTCTGTGCCAGGATTTTTAGGGAAAAATAATGAGTTGAGACTAACGTCATTACATTTTTTCGTTTTAATTCCAGAAGTATCGATTCCGCTAGAGCGGCACCTTCGTTGGGGTCAGTGGCTATCCCCAACTCATCCAGAAGTACTAAAGCGCCTGAGGTTGCATTGTCAATAATACGGATGATTTTTTCCAGATGACCGGAAAATGTAGATAGTTTTAATTGAATATTCTGGTCATCGCCAATGTCCGAATAGATTTCCGGGAAAAACGGGATATGAGACTTTCTTTCCACTGGTAGGAAAAGTCCAGCTCTCACCATTAGCGACAACAGGCCCAAAGTTTTTAACGTCACTGTTTTGCCACCTGTATTTGGGCCAGAGATGATGACAACTTTTGTTGAGTCTTCCCATTCAATTGAATTGGGTATGACGGTTTCACCATCCAACGTTAGTTCAGGGTTTCGCGCTTCCTTTAATTGCATTTTGGACTGCAGGTTCATTGGGCAATTAACAGCATCCATGGATTTTGCCAAACGAGCCTTGGCGTAAATAAGATCGAGGGTTGCCAGGTTCTCCATGTTTTTTTGCAAGGATTCTCTGTATTCGTGAGTTTGCATTGCAAGAGACTGTAAAACTCGAGCCTTTTCCTGAGCGATTTTCAATCGCGCAATTTTTAATTGATTATTGAGAGGAACGATAGATGCTGGTTCTATAAAAAGTGTCTGCCCTGTTCCTGAGATGTCATGGACAATTCCATCTACCTTCGATTTATATTCCGCACGGATTGGGATCACCATTCTTTCCTGACGTTCGGTGATATAAGAATCCTGTAACGCTTCCTTTATAGTCGTGCTGGAAAAGATCTTGCGGATTTTTTCTTCGAGCTTGTTGCGAGCGGCTTCGGTGTCTCGAATTGCTTGTTTCAATTCCGGTGTGGCATTTTCTTTTATATTGCCTTCATCGTCGATGCAGCGGATCAAGTCATCGAGAAATTCCTTCAAGGGATCAAGTTGCGATAGCCAGCCCTGGATATTTGGGAAGGCTTCTTTTTTAGCTAGGTCTTTGCAAAGGTTTCTGCAAAGTCGTAGCAACTTCATAATGATGAGGCATTGGCTGGGAGTAATCGTGCGTTGCTCGTCCACATCTTTGAAAATGGGATGGATGTTCTCAAACCGATCCATGGGAAACGACTCTAGAGAATCCAATAAAGCCATCATTTCAGCCGTTTCGTCCAATCGTTTTTGCGCAGTTTCAAATTCTGTTTCAGGTTTTAATTGCAGACAAAAATCGTGGGTGTAAGGCGAGCAAGTGTGATTGGCCAGAGCTGCGGTGATTCGCTCCCAACCCAGGAGCTTCATTGACTTTATTAAAAGAGGTGTCTCGCTCATAGGCGAGATTGAACTAGAGTTGTTTCCAGAAGGATATTAACCCTAGCATCGTAAAGTTGGTTCGGATCGCGAAGTTTTTTATACCCATATAGTAAAACCGCGAGATCTTTTTTTACTTTCTTATGATAACTGGTTTTTTTTTCGCCGGGAATTAGCTTATTATTTTGGTTTTGTATTTTTTGCGTGGTGATGGTGACGGTTTTACTAAAGTCCACTGTTTCAGTATTAAAAAAAAGATCGTACTCAACGACATTTTGTCCCATCACTTCAAATTGGTTGTCGCCTTTTCGTATCGCAAACAGAGTGGCAATTTTACCGTTCTTATTGTTTGGTCTTGGGCTTTCTGGTCCGGGGAGTTCAAGAGAAGCAAGGTTTTTTCCCTTATTCAGACGCGCCCAATGTATCGCACCAAGGTGATTGTTTTCCCGGGTCATCCTCACTACATCCGGATTCGAAACTCTTTTCTGCTTTTTAATCCACTCAAGTAAATCGGGTATCTCATTTTCAGGAAGGAAATGCCCTCCATGAGCCAAGCCCTTTTCTCCATGTTCACGATAGACCACGGGGTATTTCATGTCAGAGAGAATCTTGTTTACCCGACGACTCAGTTTTATTGGGAAAATGGGATCATGCGCTCCCTGGATCATATAGACTGGAGTGTTCCTTAAATTTATAAGGAAGTTCATAAAACGCGGAGTAATGCTTCCGGCAATGGGAATCAGCCCGGCAAATCGATCAGGATAAAACATTCCAAGAGTGTAGGTGCCAATGGCACCGTTGGATAATCCGGCGAGAAAGATTCGATTGGTATCCACGTTGTATATTGATTGGGTTTGATCCATTAATGCCAACACCATGTCCTCCGCCGGGCGTGCCCACCATGCACCCATGGGATAAGATGGGCATACCACAATAAACTCTTTGTTCAGCCGCTCGGCCCATTTAGAAGCTGTAGTGTCGCCGTTTCCTCCCATGCCATGCAAGACAATAACCATAGGTAAAGGAGTATCCGTATTTTCCGGGTGATATAACGCATAGGAATACTCTTTGCCATTATTCTTGAATTTTAATCCAGTTTGTAATCCGGGTTTTTCTTTTGTAGGATTTTTTCGATGTCGGAGGAGGCCCTTCACCGATTCGTGAGAGACTTTTGCGCTTTTTAAGCGTTGCAGTATTTTCACTTCGATATCGGGATCCGTCGTGGATAAAAAAAGGTCAACATCTGCCTTGAGATCGTGGCTATCTGGAATCCGGTCTATTCCTGGCGAGCAGGAGACCAGCAACATCAATAATAAAATGTGTAGTTTCATAACTACCACAGTATCGAAAATAAAAAATTTTGTAAAGTTTTTACGGTTCCCCTAAACGATTAATTTTAATGGATTTTTTTATTTCCCTAGGGTAGAATTTCAAACAGTTTAGCTGTCTAGAAATTTCTTAACTCTTCTCACGGCCTACCTGATGAATCAAACACGAATACCTGTTCAAAACCTCTTAAAAACATTCAGTTTAGGGACTTTATCTCTGGGGGCAAACCGCAATGACACACAAGCCTCATTGACTCGAATGTTTACTCTTAAGAAAAATGGCATGGAATATGTCGGTCAGTTGCGGGTCAGTCCCGAAGCTCCAATTGTTAAAATTGAAGTATTCAATGAAAACTATTTTGGTGAATTCGAGCAACCTCAGTCGGCGGTGCTGGAAAACCTGACTCAAAAAGTTTTGAGCAAGGTAAAAAATGAAAATGAGACACCCGACTCAGTGAAAGAATTGATTAAAGACTTTACTGAAAGCCGGGAATTAGAAGATATTGAATCCGACTTTTTCGAGCCTCTTTTGCAAGAGGAAGAGCGAGATGTCGGTGCGATGTTTGATAGGCTTAACCGGGAATATTTTGATGATAAAATTAAAGCCACCGTTAAATGGGGTCGCGATGTAAAAACCCAGAATAAGAGTGGTTTTCGTTACGGATCTTACGATGAGAATAAAAAACTCATCCGTCTGCATCCAAGATTGAAGCAGGACTTTGTTCCGGTCTATGTTCTGGAGTTGACCCTTTATCACGAAATGTGCCACCAGTTTGCTCGCCCTTATAGGAAAAACGGATCGTGGCAGAGTCATCATCCCGAATTCAAAAAGAAGGAAAAAGAGTATAGAAATTTTAAAGATGCTCGTAACTGGGAAAAAAATAACTGGCATAAACTACTGCTACCAGCTAACGAAGAATCGGAAACAGTAAAAGTCTGAGAATTTCACCTTGAGAAAGCCCCTTGCTGGGACTAGATTGGTTCTAAGCCATGAAAATGATCAAGTGCTTTATAAAATATGAAAAGCTTGAAGAGGTTCGCGAGAAACTGTTTGAACTTGGGGTGCCAGGCCTGTCGACGGTTGACGTGAAGGGCATTGGCAAGCCCATGAGTCATATGAAGTCGACCACCGATTCCAAAGTCCCGCAATTTCATCCAGGCGTCGAAATTTCTATTGTCCTTGAAAACGAGGCGGTTGAAGAAGTGATAGATATGATGGTCAAGACTGCGCATACCGGAAATTTGAGTGATGGAAAAATTTTTGTATTGCCAGTTGAAGATGCGGTTCGCATAAGAACGGGTGAGCGGGGAACCCAGGCACTTTACTGACCCAACGTCTATATTAACGGACAACTCCTTGATAGCTGATAACCTCGCATCGGTGACACACCATATCGGCGAAGCCGCCCGAAAAGCTGGAAGAAATCCTGATTCCATCCGTCTGATTGTTGTTTCTAAACAAGTATCTTCTGAAAAGATAATTGAGGCGTATCAAACTGGATCAAAGTGTTTTGGTGAGAATAAAGTTCAGGAAGCCATTTCCAAAATTGATGAGGTCAATGCCCAAGATGTTAGTTGGCATTTCATCGGGCACCTGCAAAAAAATAAGATCAAATATCTCGATTCCCGTTTCGATTTGATACATTCCGTTGACAGCCTCTCTTTAGCGGAAAAAATAAGCGCATATTGTGAAGGTCAGAACCGGCAGCAGGCCGTCTTATTGCAGGTTAATATTTCGGGAGAAGAGGCCAAGTTCGGCATGACACCCTCTGAGCTGGAAGAACAGCTTCCATCATTCGGGCAATTACAAGGGATTCAAGTTCAAGGTTTGATGACTATCCCGCCGCATAACCCTGATGCTGAAAATTCACGGCAATATTTTTCCGCATTGCGCGAATTGCGAGATAAATGCAAGACTAAGAATATTGAAGGTATCGAGCTAAACGAATTATCTATGGGGATGACCAACGATTATCCCATCGCGGTGGAAGAGGGCGCAACATTAGTTCGTGTGGGCACCGCCATCTTCGGCCAACGGTGAACCGCCGCAAGTGAAACGGATTGGAAAATTATTCAGGAGAAAACCTTGTGTTGAAAAATAAAAAAATAGGATTCATCGGCGGCGGCAATATGGCCGAAGCTATAATTAAAGGAATGCTTTCATCTTCATTGATTAAGGCATCGAATGTTTTTGTTTCAGAGCCTAACAAGAATCGTCAAACCTTTTTGTACTCTGAATACAAAATCAAGATAGTGAAGGATAATTTTGATCTAGTAAAAAAATCAGATGTCCTCATTATCGCGGTCAAACCGCAAATCATCCGGCAGGTGTTGAACGATATTTCCGACCAGGTGGATGCAAAAAAATTAGTGATATCCGTTGCGGCTGGGGTTCCGATTTCTCAAATCGAAGAGGCGTTATGCGTTGAAAAAAATAAAAAACTTTGCGTGGTGAGAACTATGCCTAACACTCCCGCCGTAGTACAAGAGGGAGCCACGGCCATAGCTGCAGGTAAAGGAGTCAGTAAAACTGATTTAAAAATTTCCCATGAAATTTTCCAAGCCGTAGGTCAGACTGTAGAGGTTCCTGAAGAACAAATCGATGCTGTTACTGGACTGAGTGGTAGCGGCCCCGCCTACATCTTTATGATCATCGAAGCCCTTTCCGATGCTGGAGTGAAGATGGGGCTTTCCAGAGATGTGGCAACAGAACTGACCGTTCAGACGGTACTGGGTTCCGCCATGCTGGTAAGGGAAACGGGCACATCTGCTGGAGAATTGAAAAACCGAGTGACCTCACCAGGTGGAACCACTATCGCTGGAGTACACGCCCTCGAAAAAGGCAGCCTGCGCGCCACACTCATGAACGCCGTAGAAAGTGCCACCCTTCGTTCCAAGGAACTGGCGGAGTAACGTTATTGGAATGTTTGTCCGTCATTGCGAACGAAGTGAAGTAATTCAGATTGTTCTTTGGTGCATGCGGCAAATGTGTAATCTGGATCGCCGCGCCGTTTTCAGCGGCTCGCGATGACGTGCTGGGTTGGATAACCTATTGTTAATAGCTCGCGAACGGTGTCTGCTTGGTTTGTGTTGGCTGGAAGAATCCAATCCAGAAGCTTGAGGGCAGTGGTTTCGCAATAGAGGAATAGACCTATCACCATCGGGCGTTGCCCGATTGCCCGATTATTTGCAGCGGGCTTTTTTGATCTCACCCCATATGACAACGCCGAATCCGGCGAAGAGTATCCAGGTAGGATGAAGGACATGCTCCGGTTTAGTGAAATACAGGAGCAACATTAATGCGACCCCGGCCATACTTATTAAGAGTCCTGTGTACACAATGCCCAGGCCACTGGCAAATCCATCGGGGTCTTTCAGTCCTTTCCTTGCTTCTGGTCGCAGCGTTACTTTAATCATGACCCCTTCTTTTCTTCTAATGCTTCGTTGAGGCTTCCCATTCGATAACCTTTTGGATCAAGGCGTATGGTTTTGAATCCCAGTGCCTGGAATTTTTCCGTAACTATTTTTTCAATAGCCGGGGTGAATTGCGGTAGTTCATTTTTTTCTAGTTCAATGCTTGCGGTGTCACCATGATGCCGCACACGCAGTTGTTTGAATCCCATAGACAATAAAAGATCTTCGGCTTTTTCTATCATCTTTAGTTTTTCTTGAGTCACCGGTTCGCCGTAGGGAATGCGTGACGACAAGCAAGCCATTGCAGGCTTGTCCCATATTGATAGTTCCATTTGCCGAGCCAGGTCGCGAACGTTTTGTTTGTTGAACCCTGCTTCGACTAATGGACTTCTCACTGCATTTTCACGCGCCGCATCTATTCCGGGTCGGTAGTCCCCTAAATCATCCGTGTTAATTCCATTTAAGATATAGGGAATATTTTTTTCGAGAGCTAAATTTTTCAGGCAAGAGTAGAGTTCGGTTTTGCAGTGGTAACAACGGTTGGCAGGATTAGCCTGATAATTCGGATTGCTCATTTCATTCGTTTGAATAGTGAGGTGTTCTGCTCCAATTTCCTGAGCCAGTTTGTGGCAAGCTTCCATTTCTCTATTGGGCAAGCTGTCCGATTGAGCTGTGGCTGCAAGAGTATCACTTCCCAGTATTTCCTGAGCGATAGCGAGAACTAGAGTGCTGTCAACTCCTCCGGAAAAAGCCACGAGAACACGATCCATTTCTCGGATTAACGACTTCAGTTTTTCAGTTTTTTTGTGCAACGACATAATAGCCAAAAAATAATTTACGAAGGCTAAGAGTATCACAAAGGAAGGGACAAAAAAAATCCGGGAACAGAGTCTGTTCCCGGACTTCGAGGAGGAGAAACTTGTCGAGAGGGATAAATCCAATCCATCTCTCTTAAATACAGTTTATAGAAAGCCTGTAAGGGTGTCGCGGGTTTTCGGATAAATGCTTGACCTTCTGAAACCCATACAAGGTCTAAATGGGGGTTTTAATCTCTCAAACCCTAAGAGGTCTAATTGATAAGGGGAATTCAGGGGAATAGCCGTGGGCTGATAAATCTGTAGTGCAAAATTTACAGTTATCTGCCCACTTACATACGGTTACTAGCTAAGATCGGCTTTCAGTTTGAGTTCTTTCAATTGTTTTTTATCGACCTCGGAAGGTGCCTGCGTCATCAGGCAGGTAGCTTTCTGTGTTTTTGGGAATGCGATTACATCGCGGATGGAATCAGCACCGGTCAACAGCATGGCAATGCGATCAAGCCCCATGGCGATACCGCAGTGAGGCGGGGCGCCGTATTGTAATGCATCGAGTAGGAAGCCGAATTTCGCTTCGGCTTCTTCTTTGTCAATACCGAGGAGCTTGAACATCTTTTCCTGTACTTCTTTTTGGTGGATACGAATACTCCCACCGCCAATTTCGTTACCGTTCAAAACTAGGTCATAGGCGCGGGCTTTGATGGCCCCGGGGTCGGATTCAAACTTATCCATATCCTCTTCCCGCGGAGCGGTGAAGGGGTGATGCATGGCGGTATATCTTTTTTCTGTTTCGTCATATTCAACAAGCGGGAATTCGGTTACCCATATAAAGGCATTTTTCGATTTATCAACAAGTTTCAATAGTTTGGCAATGGCGAGACGCAAATGCGCCAGTGCATCGGCAACAATTTTAGGAGTGTCGGCGATGAAGACCACAGTGTCCCCCGGTTTGCTGCCGAGTTTTTTCAACATACTGTCGAGCATTTCCTGTTCAAAAAATTTGATGATCGGCGACTGCAATTCGTTTTCCTGAACTTTGATCCAAGCCATGCCTTTTGCGCCGTATGTTTTAGCGATTTCTGTCAAATCGTCCAAGGCTTTTCTGGATAAAGAGTCTGCGCTGTTTTTGATGTTCAACGCGCGAATCTGTCCACCCGATTCCAACACCTGTGAAAAAACCTTGAACTTGGTTCCACGAACAATTTCAGCGAGGTCAACGATTTCCATTTCGATTCTCATGTCCGGTTTATCTGTACCAAACCGGTCAATAGCATCCTGATATTTTAAAATCGGAAAAGGTGTTTTAATTTCTTCATTCAACACCTCTTTATATATCGCGGCCATCATCTCTTCGATCATTTGGAAAAGTATTTTTTCATTGCCGAAAGACATTTCAACATCTATCTGGGTGAACTCCGGTTGTCTGTCTTGCCGCAAATCTTCATCACGAAAACATTTAACGATCTGGAAATATTTGTCCATTCCCGAAACCATGAGAATCTGTTTGAATAACTGTGGTGATTGCGGTAGTGCATAAAACTTTTGCGGATTTAATCGACTGGGAACGAGATAATCGCGTGCTCCTTCTGGGGTGCTTTTGGTCAGCATTGGCGTTTCCACTTCCATGAAACCATGCCGATGCAACTCGTTGCGGGCGGTGCGAGTAATGTCGTAGCGGATTTTTAAATTTCGCTGTAGTTCCGGTCCGCGAAGATCCAGAAAACGATATTTCAAGCGCAATGCTTCTGAAGTATCTTGAGGTTCCCAAGGAGAAATGGGCGGGGTTTCCGATTTGTTCAAAATGCTTAGTTCATCGACATAGACTTCGATCTTGCCGGTTTTTAATTTGGGGTTGACCATGTCATCGGGGCGGGCACGTACTTTCCCTACTACACCGATAACAAAATTACCGCGAATGGACTGTGCATGTTCGTGTGCCAGGTGGTCGATCTGTGGGTTCAATACCACCTGAGTTAAACCATATTTGTCCCAAAGGTCGACGAAAATTAATCCGCCATGGTCGCGGCGCGTATGTATCCATCCACAAAGAGTGACTTGTTTGTCAATATCTTTGTCCGTTAACTCTCCGCAATGATGTGTTCTTTGAAGTTCGCTACTCATTTATGACCTTTATTTTTAGACAAGAGATTTCGCCAGCCGAGGCATAGTGCGGCAAAACGGATAACTTACTGAAAACAGAGGATACTTGCAAGGGGTAAATCGATGAAATACTGGAAGTATTAAGACTCGACACTTTGAGTGCTTGTTTCGTCCTCGATATCGGCTTCTTCTTTTTCCTGCTGTTCTGCGGCCAGTCGGTCGGCTTCGATTTGCGCTTTTTCCTTTTCCAGTTGTTTTTTATGTAGTTGATAGTCGATAACCATCTGAGGTTTGATCTTAATGGCTACTGGAATATTAACCGTGCTACAAGAACGCATGCAGACGCCACAGCCCGTACAAATATTTTTATCGAAAATGGGTTTGTCGTCTACCTGATGTATTGCTCCGGGAACCGGACAGTCGATGACACATTGTTGACAAAATGTATCACCATAGGCCTGGCATTTCTTTTTGTCGAGAATTGCGTAACCCATACTCACATCAGTTAACTCCTGAACTGGCAACAGTGCCCCATCTGGACAAGCGGAAATGCACGGCAAGTCTGTACACATTACGCAGGGCGTTCGCATTGCATCGATATAGGGAGTGTTATGGATGAGAAATCCAAATTTTTTCGGAGCCCTCTGAATAGCGTCTTTCGGACAGGCATGAATACATTTCTCACAGCGTGTGCAGGCGTTCAGAAATGCCTTCTCCGATATCGCTCCAGGCGGTCTCAGCACCGGTACTCTTTTGGTGATTTTATCGACGGCTTTGTTGACGCTATCTATTTTACCCTGAACATTATCCATGGCAGGCTTGGCAAAGAAGTGGAATCCCTGTCGTAATAAATTTCGTCGATCGTATTCCGGGTCTTCTTCCTCGCCTTCTTCCAAAGCGAAAATATTGTTACTCGGCAGCTCCTGTTCTGCGGTTTCAAGAGCCTCCGCAAAAGATTCTTCCTTCTTTTCTGTATTGTCGCTTGGTTCAATGCTGTCGAGGGGGATGGGATCGGACTTGAATTTAGAAATCAGACGTTTGAAAAATCCCGGTTTGGGAGCGTCTTCTTCTGGTTGTAATGGCTCGGTAGATTCTTCAGCGACTGCCGCTTCGTCGGCTTCGACTGCGGTTTCACCCGTTACTGGTTCACTGGCTTCCAGTCCTTCAGACTCTTCGTTATCGGTTTTTTTGTTTTTGCTTTTTTTGGGTTGTTTTTGTCGGTCTTCTTCAACCGCTTCGGCAAAATCGCCTAACTTGCCAAAGGAAAATAAATCGCGACGCGAAACTTCTTTTGGTTCAGTAGGTTCCACCGGAGTGACGGTTTCTTTGTCTAGACTCAATGGGTTCGAAGCACCGCCTCCGCTGGAATGGTTCCCTCGCTGATCCTCATCGATGAGGTTTTCGACCCCTCGCTCGACGACTTTCTTACCCTTAAAGGTTTTCTTTGCAAGATTGTATCTAAACTTCATGGATCTATAACAAAAAGGTTAGTGGAAAATCAGCTTACTCTGTAAGCCAACCTCGTTCCTGTGCGATGTTGTTATAGTCATGCCAGTTTTGCGCATCGGCGTTTTCCAACATGTACTCATCCATCGCCAGAACAAGTGGATGTCCCTTGTTAACGAAAGACTGTACGGTTGGGAACCTGAGGATGAATGTTGTGACAGCGGCTTTGCTCAAGACCATGATGTCTTTATTTGCCAGTACGGTATTTAAAACTTCTTCGCCATTTGTTTCGGTAATTGATTCAAACAGCTTTGCCGTTTCTTCTTCGAGTTCAGGGTGTTCATCGCAGGTGATAGCGGCATTCATCTGCAATTCCAAGATTCTCTGATAGTCCGCTTCGTCATATTCGCCTTCCATGCGGCCTTCTTCCCAAGCCGAGCCTTCTTCCTTGCGGTCGCCGGAGGTATCCTTACGTTCGGACGTTTCCGAAAATGCCAGGTTTGCTTCATCGAGCATTATTTTTACTTTCACTTCTGCGCTGGTTTCAGTTTGTGACATAACTCTTTTCTTGCTCCATTTACTATAAGGCCGGGCATAATCCGTTGAGCCTACAGGGGAAAACCCGGCACACTGTTAAATTTGGATTTTGAAGGTATTGGTGCCAATATGTTAGCATTAACTTATGGGATTCCAAAAACTTTAAAGCGAATTACAACTTCAGAGGAAAAGTGTGTGTTTCTCGAAGTACGCAATCTGAAGTCTGGAATCAAATTATGATACCATAGCCTTCTATCTAATTAGTGTGGTTTTGAGGAATATATGAAAAAAGTAATGTTGATATTTCCACCGGAGTGGGTGCCCACGGCCCCTTATCTGGCATTGCCCAGTCTCGCGGCAGTATTGCGGCAAAACAACATTGAAACCGTCCTCAAAGACATCAATGTCGAGATGTTCGACCATTTCTTCACACCCGGATTCCTGCTGTTTATAAAAGGAAAGATTCAAGATCGTTTTAAAGCTCTCAAGAATCAACGGGATCCTCTCAGTCCAGAAGACGTCGAAATAAAGCAGATGCTCGACGACTATCAGAGGATAGACCTCGACCACCATATTAAAAAAGTGACCCGCGCAAAGATCATCATGCGTAGTGAAGAGTTTTATGAAGTAGAAAAAGCCGAGTGGGCTCTTAACGCTTTTCGGGAGGTGATGGAATATATCTCTGTTGCCTATTTCCCGGCGAGCATCCAGTTCTATCCGATCGAGAGTAACCTCAATGTTTACCGTCCCTGGATTTCGGAAGATTTACTGAAAGTCCCCTTCGACAATACGGTCAATGTCTACGCCGACATCTGCCGGCAACTGGTTTTACGGTCTATCAAAAAAGAAAAACCGGGAGTGGTTGGTATTTCTATAGGCACGCCAGTACAGCTTATGGCTGGGATCACATTTGCTACATTGATTAAAGAAGCCTATCCCGATATTCATGTCACCGTGGGTGGTAATATCATCACCCGATTGAAAGACGAATTTGCTAAATTGCCGCATTTCTTCGGCAAAGCCTTCGATTCAATGATCACTTACGAAGGCGAACACTCATTGGTCTGGTTGGTGGAAGCGTTGTCAGGCAAACGCAAAATATCAGAAGTGTCGAATCTCATCTATAAAGATGAAGAAGGTCAGGTACATGTCAACGAGACCTATCAAGAGCGAGTCGATCAATTGCCGCCACCCGATTTTGATGGCATGCCGTGGGAAAAATATTTCTCACCGGTAAAACTGGTACCCTATCTCGGTACAAGAGGATGTTATTGGGGCAAATGTACTTTCTGCGACCATGGTGCCGGTTATATCGATCAGTTTAGAGCGAAACATGCAGAGCAGATCGTTGATGAGCTCGAGTACCTGAAAAATAAACTCAACACCAAACATTTTATGTTCACCGACGAGTCGTTCCCCCCGGCGCTGTTCCTCAAGTTGCCGCCGATGATGGTCGAACGTGAACTCGATATCTATTGGACAACACTCATTCGCTTCGAATCGCAATTGCTGGAACCAGAAACCTGGGACATGGCTCATAAAGCGGGCTGTCGATCACTTTATTACGGACTAGAATCGGCCAACGAACGCATCATCAAACTGGTTAAAAAAGATACCGACATCGAAGCCGCAAAGATCAACCTCGAGCAGGCAAAGCGGGTAGGCATATGGAGTCATGTCATGTGCTTTTACGGGTTCCCTAGCGAAACCGAAGCCGAAGCCGAAGATACGCGAAATTTTCTCATTGAAAATCAGCACCGCATCCCGTCCGTCGAGATGTATTTCTTTGTTCTTTATAAAAACGCACCGGTGATGTTTGCAAAGGATGAATATAAAATCGATGTGAAGGTTAATCCCGAACACGACTTGGCGTTGGACTATTACTACACTCCAGAATCAGGTCAGACCACTGAAGAAGCAATGCAGCGTTACGAAAAATTCTATCAGGAAGATTTCAACCCTTGGGCAATGCGCATCAACGCCCGTGAACATGTGTTCCTCTACATCACCAAGTTCGGTACCAGCGACTTGCCGCAACTCTACGTTAAAAACAATCCCGAAGCACACCACCTCGAAACCGAAGTAATGCTCTAGCCGCGAGGCGCGGCGGGCCAATAGGTCGGTGCTCTTTTTGGCGAAACTAATACTCTCAAGCTTCTAGATGCGGCCATCTACCACAATTAATTGGTCGTTTCACTTTTTAGGCAACTCTTTGCTTAAGAGCTAGATAAAAGCTTATTTAATATGGAAATTTTGGTATTATTGGAATGCCAAAATTATACTTATTAGGAGCCAAAATGGCTGACGCGATAAATCTAATCTTTAAATTGGATGGAAAAGATCTTGAGAAGGGTTTAAGTGCTCCCGATGTTTCTTCTATCTTGAACTCTTTAAATAATTTAGTTCAGGAAAGTAGTAAGACTCTAAATCCAATTGGACCTTCAATAGATATAAAAGTGAAGCCTTTTCAAGAAGGTTCGTTTGTTTTTGACCTTGTTCTTGGATTTTTGCAAACTGCCCAAGCGACTATTTCTCCAACCGGTTCTGAGGGCATTAAGCAACTTATTGAGACCTTAAAGTTAGTTGGAATTATTGCGGGGGAAGAAATGGATGTTCTTTCGCTATTGAAAAAACTTAAAGGAAAACCCAAAAAAGTAGTTGAATCTCAAGGCGGTAATTTTAATTATCTTTCGCAGGATGATGAAACAATTGAGGTGAAGGGAGATGTGCATAACTTACTTCAAAATCCTAATATAACTAACAATATTAGCAATACCTATTATCTGCCCTTTAACGATGAGAATGTTGAAAAGATAAACGGTTATATAAAAGACGATGAAGAAAATACTAGAACTGAGGTGAAGCAGGAAGAAGCCCAGAATATTGATAAATTCACAAGCCCTGAAATAAAGCCAATAGAGCCTAGAACTATTGAACAAGATTTGATTGTTTTATTGCATCCAAAACGGGTTGATATTGAGGGTGATGGAAGTAAGTGGTCCTTCAGAGAAGCTGGGGGAGATGTTATTCAAGCAAGTATTAAAGATAAAATCTTTCTTGAAAATATTGCGCTTGGAAAAATTAGATTGACTCAGAGTGATACGTTAGAAGTTAAATTGCATAAGACCCAAAAAATAAATGAAAATGGTTCTGAGAGCATGACAAACGATATCCTTGAAGTACTTGATTATAGTAAAGGCGTAGAAGGCTCTGGGCAATCTTCTTTTTTATAATCCCCCCCTCACCTAACCTCTCCCTCCAGGGGAGAGGGATATTGTTTTCAACAGGAAAAGTTATTTGAAGTATTGCGCTTGAGTGCTCCGTCGGCTTGACGGGTAATGCAGAGTAGGCAGAGGTGCCCTCACCTCTGGAAGCCGCGCATTTGGGGGATGGTGCCGTCGAAGGGTTCTTCTGTTGTGGCGATGGGTTCGGGTTTCTTTTCTTCGCCTTTTTTCTGTGCGAGAAACACACATAGATCGGGATTGACCTGATTTTCCGGGCACATCTTAAGATGCTGACGGAAGAACGGCATATTGTAGACGGGATCGCTATACAACGCATCGAGTTTGTAATGATCGAACAGTCCCTGCAATTGGCGTGGCCCAACGAGGAAGAGAAACCCTTCTGGCTCCAGAGCTTGCGACAGGGAAGTCAACATACTTTCGCAGGCTTCTCTATCTTGATGATACATGAACGGAATCCATTTAAAGATCAGCCCATATTTCTGGCTGTAGCAGTCGACGACATGATCTGCTTCTTTCAGAAACGAAACCTTTTCGAGATTGCTCAATTGGTTCTTTGAGACGGCGTAGTTCCATAATAGCTGTGCGTTTTTCTGTGCGAACTCCGGGTCGCTGAAGAGCACGGTGTATTCCCGATCCTTCGAGCTGTCGATACAACCGGCAAGAACGGTGTCGAAAGTGTGAATGAGAACCTTATCGATTTTTTCCAGCTTTGACGCCATTGCCGGAGCCATTTCCATATAGTGAAAAATCTGATCGAGTACCATCGGTTGTGTGGAGGATTCCTCGATATCGGCCTGTCCTTCTGGATAGAAGGGGACGGTGTATAAGGATTTCACTGGGTCAACGTTTGGTGTTTCGCCGTTAAAAAACCATTCCCATGTGAACGGATGTTTTGCCGGCGTTGCCTTGGAATAAACTTCTGGTTTTAATCCCCAGCTTTCTTCGAAAATAATTTCCCGTCCCTCTATCCCTTTGAGTAGAGTGAACGATTGGTTGCTTATCCGCAATTCGCGTTCGAGAGGGGGTTTTCTCCCGCCGCTGCAGTTGGTGAATGGAAAAGTAATAGGGTCATCGAATACCGTGACTTTATAGAGATAGCCGCCTTGTGCAGTGAGTGCGATTTGTTGCTGCTCGCTGAAGTAACGCACGGGTGGGTGCTCTTGCGGTGTCCAGGTGATTTCGTGGGATGTATGTGGATCCATGAAGATTTTTTGGATGTTTTTCCCTTCAGGTCCTTTGGGTTCGAAGAAAGCCGAAAAAATATTAAAAGCTTCCTTGGAAGGGTAGGTTGGCAGGCCTCGATATCGCAGAGGCGGCAACTCTTCTTCTCGCGACTGGTCGTTGAAAATCCCCCAAATGAATTCGAAGACTGCGCCACCGGTTCCTGGCAATGTGGATTGAAAGAGTTCCACCACAGGGATCAAGTCTAGTTTCGCCCAGTTGACTTGAAACATGAAACTAATGAAAACAGCTTTGTCGAACGTGCCATCGGGCAATGCGTAAAGTCCGTCTTTAGTGAGCCGGATATCGTATTTTCCTTCACCCTGATGCACCATATGTTCGTCGTCATAAAAATATTTTATTTCAGACGCAGGAACGCGCCAGGCCTCTGCGGCTTTTTCACGGAGGTCGTCCAGTTTCATTTTCTCCCAACCTTCATGGGTGCTGATGTCGATTTGTGTCGAAAAGGTTTTATTGCGTGGTTTAATGCCCACCCATTGTTTACAGTCGAGTTGCATGCGGGCGAGGGCTAGCTGTGTTTTGCCATCATCCTGAGTCCACAAAGCTTCGTGTAGCGGAGTGCCTTCTGGATCGGTGCACAGAAAACGTCGACCTTCTTTGTTATAGAAGGCAATATGCCCTGTTGGGAATGTCTTGACGCGTGTATTTGCGATAGTGGGGGCATCGTTTTCAAACCATATCTCGCAACCGTCTTTTTCCTGTGTTTTCAGGTTGGGAACACTCTTTTCTAAATCTGTCGCGTAAGACAGGTTATCGGCGAATATAAGTGACCCTTCCCGGGTCAATGCTTGAATTATTTTTTCAACTTTTGTCACAACTTGTTCCTTTTCAATTTTGATATGCGGGGTGATTTCTCCAGAAGGAAACAGTGATTATAGTTAGCTGTATTCCAGTCTGTCAACCAGTGTGGAGTTTCTTTGCGAAATAGCTTAAAAACAGAGCTTTTCATTAATGGGGCAATGATTGACAGCGGCCCCAGAGAACTTTATAATTCAGTTTAATCAAAACAACTCATTAAGCTGGAAATACTTAGTTAACGGTGAGGTCATTTTTGGTCTCGGGTAGCTCTTTGTTTGCGGCATAAAATAGAAGCATTAAATTTTTTAAGAGGCAGGATATGAGCGAAGGTCGAAAATTTGAAAAACTCGGTTATGAGAATTTACAGAAGAACAATATTCAAGAAGCGGAGTCTAATTTTCTCGAAGCTTTGAAAGAAATGGAAAAAGAGGGCGACGATAGCGGTCAGGCTTATGTGTTGGGTAACTTGGGTAATATTTGTTTTCAGAGCAAGCAATATGATAAAGCCGAAGACTTTTATTCTCGTTCTCTAACCTTTATGGAAAAGCTAAAGGATGCCAAGGGCATTGAAAGCTCATTGGGTAATCTCGGTAGCGTTTATTTTTATCAGGGCAGTTTTGATAAAGCGGAAGAAAACTATCAAAAAGCCATGCAGATTATGATTGAGGCTAACGATCCGCTGGGGCAGGGCATTTACAGCGAGTACCTTGGCAATATCTTTTTGAAAAAAGAAGAGGCAGAAAAGGCCATCGAGTATTACCAGAAGGCAAAAGAGTTTATGTCTACCGCCAAACAGGATGAAAGAAAAATCAAACAACTGGATGAGCGCGTTGAGACGATTAAAAAATCTCCTCTCTATTTAAAGAAAAATGAAGATGGGCTACTTGCTGATGTTGATTCTCTCATCTCTACAGGACAAAAGACCAAGGCCATTACCAAATTGCAGGAACTTGAAGAAATATATTTTCAGTGGAAGCGTATGGACAAGGTGGTTGAAACCATCCAGAAAACCACGGTTCTTCTGGAAGAGATCGAAGACAAGGCATCAGCTGGCGTTTGTTATGCAAATTTAGCAGGTATTTATTTGCAGATGGCATCTGAAGGGCAATCGGAAAAAGTAGATGAAGCTGAAACTTATTTTAAAAAAGCTCTGGAGGCGATAGGCGATTCTGATAAACGCCGAAACTCTTACCTTCTGGGTAGTTTGGGAAATATTTATCTTAATAAAAACCAACTCGAATTGGCATGGGAAAATTTTGAAAAATCTCTCAAAGCCATGCAGGAACTTGGCGATGCACTGGGTGAGGCACGCGGATATGCGAACTTGGGTAATGTTCGTGGTTTGCAGAAAAACTGGGATGCGGCTGAGGAACAGTATCTATTGTCTTTGGAGTTGATGGAGAAAAATGAAAACCGTCCGGGTATTGCCCAGCAATGCGAATCGTTGGGGGATGTATATCTTAAAAAAGAAGAGTTCGACAAGGCGGAAGATAATTTCATGCGTGCCAGTGACCTTTATGAGGAAATGAAAGAACAGAAAAGTGTTCAGGAAGTACAGAGCAAGCTGATGTTCATTTTCTCGCAGCCGAAATACCTGGAACATCGCAAACAAGCTCTTCGAGAAGGATTGAAAAAGCCAGAAGCTGAAAAAGACCCGAAGCTCAAACTGATGCTGTTGAACGACTTGGGAAACGTTTTGTTCATGTCTAATGATTGGATAGAGGCTGCTACCGTGGCGAAAGAGACAATTGCTCTTCACGAAAAGTCAGGGGATAAGCAAGCGCTCGGTGGAGCCTACGGCAACCTGGGAAGTATCTTAATGGAAACTGAAGACTTTAAGGGAGCTGAAGAGAACTATTCCAAAGCGATCAAGATCAAAGAAGAATCGAGTGACAAGAGTGGTCTCAAAGATTTGTATGCGGGTTACCTGAATATTTTGATTTTGG
>JBLFWU010000039.1:0-25664 GCA_047610985.1 Nitrospinales bacterium
TTCATGCATTTTGCAAGAACTTTGGCGAGTTCTTTATTTTCTGTGGCTTTTTCCGGATCGACGTTCCAGTTGTTGGGGGAGGGGGTCATATGCCCCGATGTGTCAAACTGGATGCGGTCTGCATCAGTATCGGTGATGTCGAGATTGATATGTTTTTTCGCGCTTCTGAAATGATCCATGGTTTTATGTTTTAAAATCCCAAACAACCATGTTTTTTCAGTCGATTTACCTGCAAAGGTGTGTTGTGATTTCAATGCAGCGAAGAGTGTAACTTGAACTAATTCATCAGCTACATCCGGGTCTTTGACACGAACAAGCGTATAGCGGTAGAGCATATCGGCATAGTTTTCAACCCACTTTTCTGGCTCCAGCGTTTCTTCGCTCATAAGTCGATAATTCTTATATTTGGTTTAGACTTGAAGGTTCTTGAAGGAGTTAATATACTGCAATTTATGAGTAACACAACTACAGATTCTGGAGAATGCGCCCGCATTTTAAAAGCTCTGGGTGATGAAACCCGATTAAAAATCGTCCAGCTGTTACTCAAGGGTGAAAAAAGCGTTTCTGACATAGCAAAGAGTTTGAAAATGGGCCAGCCTCAAGCCTCCCACCATTTATCAATTCTACGGTCATCAGGGCTGGTTGGAACGCGAAGAGAAGGAAATAAGATTATTAATTTCATCCATCCGGAAAAGTACTTTTTAAGTAAGAAAGAAACCGGCCTCGACTTGGGTTGTTGCTCGGTAAATTTTGATAAGTCCTCTAGTTAAAAATATCCCGTTTTTCTTTGATTCCAACTTCATAAAATTGTTTGAGAAATGATTTCATAATCCGGTATGGGTTAAAAGAAATATCTATCGCCCGTGCAGGTTCGAAGTCTGAAACCGTCAGGCTCGAAAGATCAGTCACACCAGAAATTTCTATTTTATCCAGATCATAATTTCCATAACCTTTCAATCGGGCCGCCTCAAGCGCGTATACCTTATCTATGGGAAAGTTTATAATTTCAGCGGCTACACGATCCAGTGCTGTCATATCTGTAGATGCGAGAAGCACTCCCAAAGGATAGGGGCTACCATGAATGGGCCCTTGACCCTGCATGGCTTCAATGCCGTCTGCCAGAGTCAGGCAGGGGTTCA
The DNA here is from genome assembly GCA_047610985.1 of Nitrospinales bacterium. Lineage (GTDB taxonomy): Bacteria > Nitrospinota > Nitrospinia > Nitrospinales > VA-1 > UBA8687. Next base: position 1,140 of record JBLFWU010000039.1, read on the forward strand.
CATGACGGGCTATGTCGATTAGCATTTTCCCAAATTTAACTTTATCGTTTTTGACCAGGCAATGCAGGATAGGTTTGCGTTTTCCGATGACAAGTCCAAACAGATTCTTGATTGCCAGAGTCATTGTCATTTGGCAATGGGATTTTACTTTTGGCAGGTTGATGATTCGGTCGAATTCCTGCAGACAGCCAGCAATTTTCAAATGAGGAATGCCCTCTTCACTTTCAAACGGAATTGGATCAGTTAATGGAACGATTTTGACGCCATATTTCTTCTTTAAAGGGTCGTAGCCTGCCTTACTCGCAACCGCCTCGAGACTCCCCAGAGCCGGACTATCGCTGATAGTGATTTGTCCAACAGAATGATCTTTGAGTACCCGACAAACAGACTCAATAACAATTGGGTGGGTGGTCACGCAGTTTTTCGGACTGAATCCTCTAAGAAGATTGGGTTTGAGCAAAACCTTTTGCCCGCTAGAAAACAGGGAGCCTTTCTCGTCTATTACCGATAACGCATCGCGGACAAAGGATTCGACTTTGTCGAGGGAATAGGTATTAATTTTCTGTAAATGGACCTTGGATTTCATGAAATCTATTATAGCTATTTCAGTGAGATATTTTAAGGATAAAAAATTTTGGTGATGGCGGGTTAGGAGGGAGAGTAAAGAGTGTTATATATACCTCGGTTTCTCAGCACATGTTTTACATAACGCCTTGTTTCGGGGTAGGGGATGGATTCAATGAACACATCTAGATCGTTTAAATGGCCAAATCGTTTCAGCCATTTTTTAAGGACATGCGGACCGGCATTGTAGGAGATTAAAATATGCGTTCCATTCCCACTAAAGCGTTTATTTAACTGGCTGACATATTTCACGCCGAGCCGGATGTTCAAATCAGGTTCGAATAATACATCGGCTTCAAACGGCTTTTTCAGCTTGGTCTTTGGATAAAGTTTTTTACCAGTAGCTGGCATGATCTGCATGAGTCCACGTGCCCCAGCTGGAGAGAGGGCCTTGCTGTCGAACAGGCTTTCCTGCCGTATAATCCCATTCACAAAAAAAGGATCGACTTTTCGATACTTGGAGTTGGAAGCCACTGCTTCCCTGTAAGCAAGGGGGAAAAAATATTTCCAGAAACGGGGAGATAGAGTACGCTCGCCCGATTTGGTGGCAAAGTCTTTATACAATTGTAATAACTTTAGTGACTCGGGATAGCCGCCGGCTTTATGATAGAGATTCGAAAGCCATAATACTCCGGTCAGGTTTTTTCGAATGGATTTTTCAAGCCGCTGTATTTCTTTCCGTGCCTCCCCGATCAACCCGATTGCAGACAATTCCTGTGCCCGGGTATGATAAAACTTTTCCCGGTTATCGAGGGCTCGTCCGAGCTTGATAGGGTTTTCGGGTGCCATTTTTCCTGAGTTACTTTCGGGGGTAGATACTACCTGTATTTGTTCTTTGGCGCGAATTCCGTGAAAGGTGTAAGGGTAAAGAGTGGCTACGTTAGTTAAAAGTTCCTTGGCTTTTTCCTTGTTGCCAAGTTTTTCTGCAGATTTGGCGCTCCAATACAAATTGTATTCGATGAAAGGTCCGTTGGGGAAACGTTTAGCAACATCTTGAAACCGGTCAAAAGCTTTGTCGAATTTCCCATCGATATAATTTATCCAACCAAGTCTCCAGCCTGCCCATTGGCCGTAAAAAACGTCAGGATATTTTTTTAGAGCCGCTTGGTATAATTTCAAAGATTCGGGATAGTTTTTCTGCTCTTCATAAATTTTTCCCAGAAAAAATAATGCTTTAACCGCTCGCTCAGAAGAGGGGTCTTCGTTGGCAACTTCCTTGAAATATTTTGCTCCAGCGAGTGGCTTTCCAAGGTTCCAAAGGTTGCGCCCGATGTTGAATTTAGCCTTCTGAATTTTTGCATGATGTGGGTAGAGTTTCGAAAAGTCTTGCAATGCAATGTTTGCCGTTCTTCTGTCACGTAATCCGCGATGAGCATTGGACAGAAAGAAATAAAACCTTCCTGGCATGAGGTTGTTAGATTTTTTAATCTCGCCAATCTCAGCAATGATCTCTTTGTAGCGAACTCCTTTGAACAATTGTTCTATTCTTTCAGTGTGTTCGCGTAAAGTCAGTGGCAGCTCTTTTACTTCTGGCAATGCAACGAGTTTCTTTATTGAGGCTTCGGCACCTGCGGTCAATTCGTGGTTGGGATACTTGATATGGAGTTGCCGGTAATTCAAATAGGCAGCGGTTTTCTTTTTAAGTGTGTTCTGATGCTCGGCTAATTTGAAAATGAGATCGGGCAGATATGAGCGAAAGCCTTTATGACGGAAAGAAGTTTTCAAGGCTGTAATTGATTTTGTTAATACCTCAGTGGCTTGAGTGTGGGATTCGGTTTGTATATAGATGTCAGAGATAATAATTTGTGCTTCCGGGTAGAGTTGTGTCTCAGGAAAATCTTTAAGGAGTAGCAGTACATGTGTTTTTGCCTGCTCATACTTTCCGCCCTCAAATTCTGCCTTGGCGAGGTTTAGCAGTATGTAATCTTCAATCTCCGGATATGTTTTCAGCAGAGGTGTTAAAACTCCAATCGCCTTTTCATTCTTGTTGTTCTGGATATGAATGAGACCGAGCAAAAACCGCGAGCGTTTGCTTTCTATGGAATCCGGCGCGGTATTTTGAATAGCAAGAAGTTGATTTTTAGCTTTGGCCCATTCCTTTTTAAGGAACAGCTTTTTGGCTTGTTCAAAATCTTCAGTTATACTTTTAGCCTCTGTTGCAGTGCCTAAACCGAAAGAAAGAAAAATAGCTAAAAGGCAGGCTGCTACATTCGGCAGGCGAGAGAGTAGTTTTTCGCTGAGAGATTCGGGAGTGTCTTTTTTGTCTACAGCGATGGTTTGCGCTTCTGGCATTTTTCGAAACCAGGTGAGTTGGCGTTTGGCATAGTGACGGGTTTCCCGTTTTATTTCATAAATTGCTCTGTCCAACGTTAAGTCACCTTGGTGATATCGAGTCATTTGAGAATAGCCGATGCTTTTTAGAGGTTTCAGGTCAGGCGAAAATCCGCGATCCAGAATATTTTTGACTTCACTTTCCAATCCGGCTTCGATCATATCATCCACACGCTGGTTAATTTTTTCATAAAGCTCTGCCCGGTTCCACTCAAGGATGAAGGTGTGGATAGGAAAGCCGGTGTTTGCAGCCGAGTCTTCTTTGTGAAACTCTGAAAACGGCTTCCCGGTTTCTCTGTAAACCCCTAATGCTCTTTCTATTCTCAAAGAATCGGTTTCTGAAATTTTTTCGGCAAAATCAGGATCTATTGTTTGTAATTTTATATAAACCTGTTCAACTCCTTGCTCCAGAATTTCTTGTTGTATTTTTTTTCGGGTTTCTTCAGAAATTTCGACAGCGCAGTCGTAGTCTTGAATCAGTACTTTCAGGTAGAGTGCAGTACCACCAACAACGATGGGGATTTTATTGCGACTCATTAGATCGTGTATGGCTGCTGAGGCTTGAGTTTTAAAGTCGAAGGCATTAAATTCTTCGTCGGGTTCCAGAATGTCGATCAGATGATGAGGAATGTCCTGCCGTGCGATAGCCGAATGTTTGGCAGTACCGATATCGAAATATTTGTAGACCTGCATGGAATCGGCACTGATAATTTCTGTGTTCAGTTTGCGCGCCAGTTCGAGAGCCGTCTCACTTTTTCCCGATGTGGTCGGTCCCGTCAATACAATTAAAGGAATCATAAATCTTCTGCATCTCCTTAGAATAGCTTCCGTCCTTATTATAAACGTAGAGAGGCGAATCGACTATTAAATCGCTTTTCTTTTCTTTAATAGCATCTATGAGAAAGATTTTAGCTTCCGCATTTTTGTTTCCGTGGATGAAGCGAATCCGGCTGGGGAATAATTCCCGGGCTTCAAGCTCGCCTAATGTTTCTTGTAAGCGGATGGGTGGATAAGCCAGAGCGATATGACCGCCCTTTTTTAAAATGGATTTGGCTTTGTCGAGCATCGATGACAGGTTAAGCTTTAGCTCGTGTCGGGCGATGGCTTTTCCTGGATCTGGATTCGTTCGGCCTGAATTTAATTTTCGATAGGGCGGATTAGACACGATCAAATCGAACGGCTCGATCTCTACCCGTTGTGCCCAATCTAGAAAATCGTCGTGGACGATTTTTATTTCCATCTTATTTGTAGAAACATTTTTCTCTGCACTTTCAGCGGCGGCGGCCTGAATTTCTATGCCTGTTACTTTAAGTGTCGGTTCGCGAAAAACCATGAGGAGGGGAATAATGCCGCAACCGGTACCGATATCGAGAACTTTCTGGTCGGGGAGCAATTGGGCAAAATCGGCTAACAAAAAGGGTTCTATAGAGTAACGGTAACCGGAGTCATTTTGAATGATTATAGGAGCTTTAATCGTATTAGCTGTGTTCATGGGGAAAAGGCGGTTTGACAATGTTTTTCAACTTAAAGTTTAGCGCATCCTATGTTGAGCATCAACCTTTTGCGTGTTAGAACTATTTGTTTATTAAGAGTTAATTGCTATACTGGCACTTCCACATAATAGTCTTAAAAGGTTTGGAGTGATTGATGGATATTCTTGTGATCGAACAGGTTTGGGCAATTGTTTTGTTTTTGCTGGGAGCCTTTGTACTAAATACCTGTAGTCGTCTGGAAAGAAAAGAGCAAGAGTTTCTTAAAGATCCGCGCAACCGTTATGGCAAACGAAAATCGGATATGGTCAAACCCAAAACGCTTCGCGGTACCCTTATGACCATAACGGGTACAGGACTTTGCTTAGGCGGCATGATTCTTTTCGTGATGCACGTCTAGCCGGGAGGCCCGGCGGGCCAATAGGTCGATTCCCGTAGACCGGACCATAAGGTTAAAGCTTCTGGATGGGCGGTAATGGCCTTTCCTTTTTTTGATTCTATCTTTTCCCGGGGTGCCGGAGAAATGGCAGACGAGCAAATCGGCCCAATTGTTTGAAACATTCAGGTCTCTTATTGCCAATAAAGTGGAATAATCTTAAGTCTGGGTTGCCACACTCTCTTGGGTCGTTCGAGATGACGTGCAGAGGGGTTTTGCAAAGCGCGCTCCTCCAGAAGCTTGAACGTGATGGTTCGCTTTTTGGATATTGACCTATCGCCTTATACGCTAGTGGGCTGTCCACGGTAGGTATTCCCGCCACGATTTTTTTGCCGTTAGGATAATTGCCATTGGTTCTTTCTCATAAACGATTGGATATTGTCGTAGAGTTATGAGTAAGCCGTCTTCCGGTGCTGTGATCTCTTCCAGCCTTTTGCCACTATATATGTCGCGGACTTCGCCGATTTTTTGTCCCTGCTTTAAATGGCTACCGACTTTAACTTCTTTAAGAAACATTCCTGCAGTTGTGGTTCGCACAGATATTTCTTCATCGGATTGATAAATTTGAGTTTTGGTTTTATGCTCTGGTTTTTTGTTGCGGTGGTCTTTCAATATTCCTTCGGCTTTCATAAAGTTCAGGATGCCTTGAAACAAGGTTTCGCATTGTTGTGGATTGATGGTTCTTGGCGACCCAGCCGACACTATCACCGAAGACATGTCCTGCAATTGGTGGAACAGATTGACTTTTTGGGTTGATGATTCTTTTTGTCGGCGCATAGTTTCTATTTGTAAATCCTTACACATTTTTTTTGTTCTACCATCTGGCTTATAGGACTGGATATGAGGTGCATCTTCATAATGCGGTGGCGCGGATTGCAAAATAATTCCCCAGAACGAGTCCTTTGTATGCTGCCAAATAGCTGAGGCGATAGCTTCGGCGGTTTCGCCGTCAGGATTGCCAGGAAAAGCGAGGTCCATATCCATTCCATCCAACGGCCAAAGCCGCGAGCCAGATCGCACTGCATTGGCATTGACCACGGGAAACGTTTGTACCTGTCCGGTTAAAGTGTAGTGAGGATCAAGACCCTCCACAATGCTGTCGAGAAATTGTGTGAGATGGGAATTTAGGAACAATCCATTCAAATGATCTCCTTGCAAACCACTGACGATGGATAAGGGTTCTCCAGATTTCCCCCAGGTGTTTTTATAAAGTTCAAAACCACCCCCGAATGGATTTGGTAATGTGAGAATTTTTTCTTTCATTGTTCGCTCAAGCTCTTGGCAATACGAGCCAGGGGTGAACCTTTATACGTCAGGGGGTGCTCGCGAAGCGTGAATAGTAAGCCGGAGCAGGGGGTCACAATTTCTTCTAGCATGTTGCCTGTAATTGGGTCGATGAGTTTGCCAAGCCTGTCGCCTTTTTCAAGGGTTTGTCCCACTTCTGCCTGTTTGATGAATAATCCTGAATGGGATGCTTGCACCATCGCTACTTGATCGGGTTGCACCTGTTTGGGTTCTTTAATCTTTTCAGAAGGCGGGGCTATGTTGAGGGTTCCTGTGTAATGAAGGAGGTTCAACATCCCATTGAAAATCTGATCGCCTGTGTTTTGGTGGATGCGATGGCAAATTCCGGTTTCTATGACCAGAGCAGGAATTTTTGCACGGTTCAGATTAAACCCCAGAGTCGATTCGAATATGTCTGCGTTGGGATGAACCCATATCAAATCTACATTGGTTTTTTTTGCCAGCGGCAGCAGTTTTTTTTCAAAATCTTTGATGATTCGAATTTGTGGCAATTCCATCAGGTGAAGGTTGCTGGAATGGAAATCGATGACGATGTCGGAGGACGATTGTAAGTCGTCGAGCAGAGTTTGTGATGTTTCAACAGCGAGAGAGGGATTTTGGCCTGGGCCAAAAGTGCGGTTGATATCTAAGGAAAAAAAAGGCCAGAGCCGCGTGGAACTTTCTAATGCCTGTGGGTTCACCGCCGGATAAATATTTATTTCACCTTGAATAGCGTTTGGATTGGTGGTTTCCAATTCTTTTAGGTATTGCGTCAGTCTATGGCAAATATAGAGGCCTTCCAGCTCATCGCCGTGGAGTCCTGTTAAGAATGAGACTCGCGGTTTGTTAGATTGCGCGGAAAAAACATGCTTAAGAATTTCAATCGGTGGGCCGAGTGGACTTTTAACGGAAAGGATACATTGAGTTTGCACGGGCATATCTTTCTGGTTTACTGAATGCGACCTTTTTTTATTTCGATTTTCATGGTATCGATTTTTCGTTTCAGTGTATTGCGATTGATGCCTAGAGACTTAGCGGCGGCGATTTGTTTGCCAGAATAAGTTCCCAGAATAATTTCAAACAGATGTTTTTCTACCTTTTGTATGAGCGTGTCATACAACATTCCTTCTTCGTTGTTATTTTGTAAGAAGTCGCGGATGAGTTGGTTCAACCGATCATCCCATTGACTGGGAGAATCGCCTTCTTCCTGAAAGTGTGGCGGTAAATGTTCCGGCAAGATAGGTCCGGAAAGGGCCAGCATCACCGCACGTTTGATAACGTTTTCCAGTTCGCGGATGTTTCCTTGCCAGTGATAGCCACTCAGAATACGCTCTACATCGTCAGACAGGTATACCGTGCCACGGGCCAATGTCTTTGAGTAGCGGCGGATAAAATGATTTGCCAGTAGAGGAACGTCTTCGAGCCTTTCCCTTAATGGCGGCATATCGATATGGATGACATTGATACGATGGTATAAATCTTCGCGAAACTTTTTTAGATTCATCATATCGAGAAGGTTCTGGTTAGTTGCTGCGATGATGCGTACATTTGCGCGCAGCGGTTCTTTGCCTCCGACTCGATAGTATTCATTGTCTTGCAGGATGCGTAGTATCTTGGCTTGCAGTTGTAGTTCCATATCGCCAATTTCATCGAGGAATAAAGTCCCGCCATCGGCCTGCTGAAATTTACCAATTTTTGTTTCGACTGCACCGGTGAACGCGCCGCGTTCGTGACCAAATAATTCTGACTCCAAAAGCTCTCTGGCAATAGCGGCGCAGTTAATACAGATGAAAGGTTTGTTTTTTCTTTGTGAGTAGTGGTGCAGAGTGCTGGCGATCATTTCTTTGCCAGTTCCACTTTCACCTGTAACGAGAATGGATAGATCCGAACCCGCAGATTTGCCGATGGTCTTGAAAATTTCCTGCATGCTTTTGCTTTTGCCGATGATGGCATCGTTTTCTGCTGAAGTGGGCAGGCTGTCTGAGGTTTTTACTTTTTCAGGCTGAGTATGGGCGTTTGCGGACTCCGCTTTTTCTATCAGCTTGAAGACATCGTCAAAGTCAAAAGGTTTGGAAAGGTAGTCGTAGGCTCCCAGACGCATCGCTTCGATGGTGTTGTTCATGGAGTCTTGAGCTGTCATCATTACTATTTTAAGCTCTGGGCAGATTTGTCGGGACTGCTCCATCAATTCGAGGCCGCTGATACCTTCCATAAAAATATCTGAAAACATCATAAGATATTTATTTTTATGGAGTTGCTCCAGGGCTTTTTCACCGCTGGTTGCTGTGTCGACGATGTATTTATTTTTCTCCAGACCTTTTTTCAGGACCCAGAGAATATTTTCTTCATCATCAACAATGAGAATTTTATGTGGCTTCATTTTATTAGTTTATCATCTCTGCCGGATCGGAAGAAAAACTTGTACGGTGGTTCCTAACCCTTTTTCGGAAGTGATTTTAATTTTCCCGTGATGGTCTTCGACGATTTTTAAGGAGATGGGCAAGCCCAGCCCGCTACCCTTACTTTTAGTGGTGTAAAAGGGAGTGAACAGTTTTTTTTGTGTTTCCTCATCCATGCCTTCTCCGGAGTCTATGATTTCGACGGCTATATTATTCTGGGGAACACTTGCGATTGGAGTTTTTACAGCAAAGCCTGAACTGATTCGGGTAACAATTTGCAGGGTGCCACCTTTTCGCGAGGCTTCGATAGCATTTTTGATCAGGTTCAGAAAAACCTGCTTAAGCTGATCCTCATCGGCTTCAATGAGGGGCAGACTGGGGTCGTAGATTTGTTGAAACCGACCGTTTTTGCGGGCGAAGGTTTCTTTTTCCAGTATTAGGATATCTTCGAGAACTTTATGAATATTCGTGTCTTTCAGTTTAAGCTCAACAGGTCGGGCCAGGTCCATCATTCGTTTGACCAGCAGATTGATGCGGTCGACTTCGGTTATGACGACATCAAGGTATTCGCGGTGCGCTGTTTTGCGGATGTCTTGACGTAGTAATTGTGCGGAGCCGCGGATGCCTCCCAGTGGATTTCTAATTTCATGCGCAAGGCCCATTGCCAAGGCACCCAGGTTATTTAGATGATCTGCAGGTCGTTGCTGCTCTTCCAGCTCCCGGATAAGACTCATATTTTTAATCAGTATTATGACACCCTGAATAGAGTCGTCAGATTCAAGGTAAGGAGATAAAGTCAGATTAACGGGGAATTGTATTGCAGCAGTTTTTCGTGCCCCATTTGCCTCTACATCGTGATAGCAGGCTCCTGTTACAAGTACCTTGCGAACCTTATCGAGAATTTGTGGCTGTCTTGGAAAAAGCTCTTCCAAGGGCCGGTTGGCAATGGTGTCCCTGGACTTATGGAACATATCTTCAATGGCCAGGTTACTATGTAATATTGAAAGCGAAGGCGAGACCAGAATTAATCCGTCAATGACGGAGAAGAAAATATTTTGGTGAATGCGGTCGGGTTCTTTCATAGGCCTGGGCTATTTGGAACCCTTGGCCTTTTTCGATTTTCCACCGGAATAAGGACTTTTGGCCGTTGACTTTTTTGCCGGGGCAGGTGCGGGTTCGGCTTTTGCTTTTTTATCTGCTGCTGGGGTTTTTGTGTCAGCAGCCGAAGCAGGGGCGGCATCTTCACTGCCTTTGGATTGTTTGCCTTCTTGTTCCCAGCCTTTTTTGCGGGCTTCTGATGGATAATCGGAAGTGTACCACCCGGAACCTTTGAGGATGAACCCGGATGCGGAAACGATCCGGCGTACTTTGCCATTAGCTTTATCATCGCAGCCTAAGCCATTGCAGGTTTTAAAGGGTTTTGCCGAGATGGCCTGCATGGCCTCAAAGGTAACTCCGCATTTATCACATTCGTACTCATAAATGGGCATGAATCATACTCTCCAGAAAAATTTAGGGGTTGATATAGGTTTATAAGATTGAAATAAGACTTATAAACCTAAATGGCAAGCTAAAGGATCATTGTTTTTCAGAAAAAATCTGTTTTAAACCGGAGTGAGCCATTTGCGGAAATCTGCATTAGAGCCGCGCGCTATCTCGAAAAAGGTTTGCTGAATCTTATCTGTAATGGGTCCTTTCTTGCCAGAACCAATGACGCGATTATCAATTTCGCGGACAGGGGTTATCTCTGCCGCAGTTCCGCTAAGAAAAAATTCTTCCGCGATATACAACTCGTCACGAGTGATGTTTCTTTCTTCTACTCCGATACCGAGTTCGTGGCAAATTTGAATGACCGCGTCTCGCGTGATCCCATCAAGATTTGAGCACGAAAGGGATGGTGTATGTAGTTTGCCTTTGGAGTAAATAAAAATATTTTCTCCAGAGCCCTCAGATACAAAACCACTAGGGTCGAGTAATATGCCCTCATCATATCCATCGCTGTGAGCCTCGGCCTTGGCTAGAATGGAATTGATATAGTATCCACAGGCTTTGGCTTTGGTCATGCTGATGTTTACGTGATGTCGAGTGAAAGAAGAAATGCGTACGCGGATTCCTTTGTCGAGACCGTCTTCGCCAAGATAAGTTCCCCACGGCCATGCCGCAATGGCACAACGAACATCAACGCCTTTCGGGTTCAGTCCCATTTTATTATCCCCGAGAAAAACAATGGGGCGGATGTAGCATTCTTCTAGCTTGTTTTCGCGAACAACCTGAAGAATGGCATCATGGATTTCTTTGTTAGAAAAAGGAACTTTGATTCCGAGGATTACGGCAGACTGAAACAAACGATCTACATGCTCCTGAAGTCGAAATATTGCGGAACCATTTTCTTTGGAAAAGTAACAACGAATTCCTTCAAAAACTCCCAAGCCATAATGCAGGGTATGAGTGAGTACATGAACGTTGGCCTCGTGCCAAGGAACCAATTTTCCATCCATCCAGATTTTTTCTGATTTTTCCAAAGGTGCCTCTTATTTGATAGAGATGCAGCTATTTAGCCGAAATAGTGTAAAGTTAGATATTATTGGCCCTTAGACCGAAAATCAAGGCAAATAAATGCGTTGACATGCTATTATAGGTTTGATACTTTTCATCCTTTGCTTTTGCTATTTAAGAAGGGGCCGCTAGCTCAGTTGGTAGAGCACTTGACTTTTAATCAAGTGGTCGAAGGTTCGATCCCTTCGCGGCTCACTTCTTAACTTTTTTTTCAATAAATTGAACGTCCCCATCGTCTAGCCTGGCCCAGGACACCGGCCTTTCACGCCGGCGACGCGGGTTCGAATCCCGCTGGGGACGCCAATTTACCTACCTTGAAATATGACTTTTGAGTGACCTTTAATGACTTTTTTAAAGTTTAATTTGAGGTCATCTAAGGATTTACCCTTCCGTATTTCTAGATTTTTTCACGATTTGGTCTGAAGAATCCAATTCATCTAGGCATTGTATTGCTTCTTGGAAATTTTTTGGTGAGAGATGAGCATATCTTTGCGTCATCCGTGAGTCCTTGTGTCCTAACAGTTTTTGAACTGTATACAGGGCCACCCCTTTTTGAACGAGTTGGGAAGCGAAATCGTGTCTTAAATCGTGCCAACGAAAATCCTTGATCCCTATCTTTATGCATGCTGATTTGAAGGCCCTCCTTACTTTTTGTTTAAAACTTTCCAGCTTCAGATCAGAAGGGAAAACCCGTGTTTTGCACAGGCTTCTTTTTTCTATGGAGACGAGGGTGTCGTAGATTAAGCGGCATAAAGGAATTGATAAAGGTTCTCCGTTTTTGGTTTCCTGGACCAACACCTTTCGGGAATTTAAATCCACCTGCTCCCATGTTAACTCTAAAACATTGCTCATTCTCAAGCCTGTGTACCTAGCGAAAATCAATATTGGTCGAGACCAGTCTGGGCAGGCATTGCAAATTTTTTGAAAATCGCCCTCGGTTAAATAACGAACTCTTCCTCTTGGAACCTTTTCCATTTTTATTTTGTTGACGGGGTTATCCTGGCACCATTCCCACTCACGAATGGCAACATTAAATGATTTCTTCATAAGCCCAAGTTCATGATTGATGGTTTCGGCTTTGGCCCCAACTTTTTTTCTTTGAACTCTATAGTCGTTGATTTTTCCGGGTCTTATTTCATGTAAAAAAAGAGACCCAAATGTTGGGTTGAGATGCACTCGAAACATACTTTCTTCTCGTAAGTAGCTTCTTGGAGATTTGCTTTTAGAGTGTTCATCAAGATATTTTTTTGATAACGCTCGAAATGTGTTTTTCGGAGTCTTAAGCTGGATTAATGTTTTTTCTTCCCACAGTTTAAGTTGAATTTTATCCCTTTTAGTTTCAGCTTCGTCAAGATCTTCGGTATCCAGGGAAACGTCAACCTTGTTTCCTTCAATGTGAAAAGTAGTCCAAAAAATCCTGTCGCGCTTAAAAATCACAGAAAACATCTTGTGTCCTAGATGAAATTAGAGGGGAAGAATAATTATCCATAATGGATAATTATTGGTATCTAAAAATTATTGTGTATATTATATGAATAGTTTATTGACAATATATTTATATAAACGATAATAATTATAACATATTATAAAGTTTTTTTGGGGGGGTAAATGGACGAGATTGGGGATAGAATAAAGCTGGTTCGGAGTCGTCTGGGGTTGAATCAAGGAGATTTTGCGGAACGCTTGGGCTTGGGAGGCGCAGCATTGATCAGTAAGTATGAGCTGGGGTATTTGGCGCCGGGAATTGAAACTTTAGTTAAGATCTCAAGGTTGGGGCAAGAAAGTTTAGATTGGCTGATTTTGGGGGGAGTTGATAAGAAAAAGCCCACGGATAAAAAATTGCAAAAGCTAATTTTAAAAGTTGAGGATATTTGCAAAGAGAAGAAGCGGGCGAAAATCACCACTTTGAAAACCATGTTGGAGTGTTTAGCCCCCATGAAAAAGGATGCGGGTCGAGCGCTCTTTTAACAGTTTGAACAGAAGGTTGTTTTGTTTAATGTGCGATTTTTATTTTTGGTGGAGCCAATGGGAAAGAAGATAGTTGACTGGGATAAAATCAAACGGAAGTATTTTTCCGCGCACTTGAGTTCTGCTGCCAGCGATGAAGGTTCACTTAAGAGCTTGGCCAAAGAAAATAATATTTCTTACGGTTCGCTGAAAAACAAATCCTCACAGGAAGGTTGGAAAAGTGAGCTGGATCGTTCAAAAAAGAAAATCCACCAAAAAGTATCAAATGAGATGGTCGAGAATACAGTTTTAACCGAGTTGGAGGTGCGGAAAAAAAATTATGCGGTAGCTGATTTGTGTCTGGATAAAGGGATGGAAAGTCTGCTTAAACTGGCGGATGATGAGTTTACACCTGAAATCATAATCAAGCTGATACAGTTAGGGATAAAGGGGCGTGCTGATTCTGCAGGGATCTCCAATAAATTTGAAGTTTCCGGGAAGTTAGCTGTAAGCCCTGAGGAAGACAGCTTTCTTAAAGACTTTCAGGACCACCATAAAAATAAAAAATTATTGAAAAAGCTCAACGAATACTTGGGTGGACAGAACGAAGAAGGGGTTATTGATGTATGAATAAAAAAAACCTCGAGGCTTTTGCTAAAAAAGAAGGTTTGTCAAAGGAGACAATAAAAGAACTACACCTTCTTGCTGAAGCGGGAGACTGGAAATATAAACACCCTCCTGTTTCGATGAAGGAGTTTTTAGAGAATCCTTTTTATTTGGGGTGGAACAGGGAGAATATCTATCCCAAGGTAAAAAAAGCGTTAATTGAATTAAACTCCGGAAAATATTATGAGGCGGTGCTGACAGGTGGAATAGGGGTAGCCAAGACGACCATTGCAATTTACTCGATTTTGTATCAGCTATATTTGTTGAGCTGTCTTGAGAATCCCCAAGAAGAATTTGGGTTGGATCCGGCGAGTGAAATCGTTATTATTTTTCAAAACATAAACAAAGAAAAAGCTATTAATGCAGATTTTAATCGCTTTAAATCTTTGGTAGAAAAGGCGCCCTACTTCAATAATATCTTTCCACCGGAAAAAAGTATTCAATCAGAATTAATTTTTCAAAATAATATTGTTGTGCGTCCTGTTTCTGGAGCTATTTCGGCGACCATGGGAGAGAATATTTATGGGGGTATGTTGGATGAAGTGAATTTTATGGAGAATGTGGGGAAGTCAAAAAAATCAGTGGATGGCCAGGAATATGACCAAGCTGATGCCCTTTACAATTCTGTAGCGCGCCGACGCGAATCTCGATTTTTTAGGGATGATAAGTTACCTGGTCTTCTTTGTATGGCATCTTCCAAGCGTTGTCCGGATGATTTTACTGAAAGAAAGATTGAAGAGGCGAAAACCGATCCGGGGATTTTTGTTTACGATAAAAAAATCTGGGAGATAAAACCTGAGGGCACTTTTTCTGAAAATAAATTTAAGGTGTTTATAGGAAGTTTAACAAAAAAACCCAAAATACTTGATCCTGGAGAGATTGATGCCTCATGCGGTCAAGGGCAAATACTGGAGGTTCCTGAGAATTTTAGAAAACAATTTGAAATGGACCTCGTGAGGGCGTTGAGGGAAATTGGCGGGGTATCGTTCAGGTCTAAATTTAGCTTCTTTCCGAATTTTGAAAAGGTGATGGATTGTTTTGGCTCCTGTAAATCAATTCTTAATTTTGATTCTGTGAATTTTGAGGGTCATAGGGTGAAAATTGTAAAAAAAATTGCAAACCCAAATTTTTTGAGATGGGTGCATATTGATTTGGGCCTTACTCGAGATCATGCAGGGGTTGTCATGGGGCATGTTCCCAAATTTGTTAAAAGAAACCGTGGTGAGGGAGTTGTGGAAACACTGCCTTTTGTTGAGATCGATTTTGCATTAAATATAGCTCCACCCAAAAATGGCGAAATTGAATTTTCAAAAATCAGAGAATTGATTTATCGGTTGGTGAAAAATGGAGTTAGAATTAAATATGTGTCATTGGATTCCTACCAATCAGCAGACACGATTCAACAGTTGAAGCGGAAGGGTATTAATTCTGGGCTTTTTTCTGTGGATAAGGATCCAAAGGCTTATCTTCTCCTTAAAGAGACTCTTTCTGACAGAAGGATTGTTGTTCCCTCTCATGAAAGGTTGATTGATGAACTGAGATCTCTCGAATGGGATGAGCTTAAAGAAAAGGTTGATCACCCGCCTATAAAATCCAAAGATCTTTCTGATTCTCTGGCTGCTGTGGTGTTTAAGTTAAGTATGAGTGGGGAAGTTTGGTACCGTGAGCATAATATTTCTCCCCGTGATGCCAACTTGTTTTTAAGTTCGCAAAGCGGAGAGGGTACTTCTTTTGAAAATGGAAATATTGCTGGTTTGGATAAAGGGCAAAGTGTCAAGGACGTAATTTTTTCTGGCGAGGGGATCGTTACGTCAGATGAGGACCCTTCAATTTTGACCGATCTCGGATTTACTTAGGTCGTCTCAATTGGCAAGGCATTGAAAAACAATTTCATCAAGGCGAACACTTTCCGGGTTTTTATATGGCTTGATCCAATTCTACAGCGACTTCGTGCTAATGCCTAGACGAACAGAGACTTCTTTAACCGAATAGCCCCGATCCGTCACCTGAAATACGGCATCTCTTTTAAATTTTGCAACATATACCTTTTGTCATCATAATCTCCTTGCGTAAGTTTTACCTTGGAAGGTGTCTATAAATCTCGGTGCACATCAGTTCATATGGTCCACTTTCGGCTGACGGGAAACAGAGCTCAAAACTATTGACATACTTGCCTTTGGATGAGATCTTATAAAAAATTACGCGGAGTAAATTATACGTCAACGAGATTGATAAACTACTGCTTTACGATGAGTGGCTTCTTCTCGTTAGCGACCTTATAGCAATATAAACCGTCCTTCGAGCTTTTTAAACAACCTACTAAATATTTATGAGCGAATCTCAACATATACTCGTAACCGGAGGATGTGGCTATAAAGGAACTGTTCTGGTTCCCAAACTTCTTGCGCGTGGTTATAAGGTTACCTTGGTTGACACCCTATGGTTTGGTAATTTCCTCGAGCCTCACAAAAACTTAAATGTTCTGAAAGTCGATATCCGAAATATTGAAGCTGTCCCTATGCAAGGTGTGGACATCGTCATTCATTTGGCTTCTGTGGCCAACGACCCCTGCGGAGATTTGGACCCCAAACTTACTTGGGAGATTGGCGCCTTGGCGACCATGCAACTTGCCGATAAAGCTGTGAGAAACAACGTCAAGCAATTCATTTATGCGTCTTCTGGAAGTGTATATGGGGTAAAAGAAGAGGATCAGGTTACTGAAGACCTCGAGCTAAAACCCATCTCAGAATATAATAAGACGAAAATGGTAGCTGAGCGAGTGCTGTTAAGCTACAGCGACAAAATGGTAGTCCAGGTTATTCGTCCAGCCACTGTTTGTGGTTGCTCTCCGCGTATGAGGTTGGATGTGTCCGTAAACATGTTGACCATGCAAGCACTTACTAATGGACTGATAACCGTATTTGGAGGCAATCAAACTCGTCCTAATATTCATATTGATGATATTACCGATGTCTATCTGCATTTGATTGATCATAAGGATTCTATAGAAGGAGTATATAATGCGGGATTCGAAAATATATCTATTCTGGACATTGCCAATATGGTGGCAAAACACGTCCCCACTGAAATAAGCGTGACAGAATCGAATGATCCCAGGTCCTACCGCGTTAACTCTGACAAATTACTTGCCACTGGTTTTGCTCCGAAAAAAAACGTGGAAAATGCAATTATGGAAATTTGTGAGAGATACAATCAGGGTGCCCTGAAAAATGAAGATCGTTTTCATAATCTGAAATGGATGCAAGCCGAAGTACTCAAAACTTCATAAATCCTGCCAAACTTATAGCGCATGTCTGAAAAAATTATCGTAATTGGAAGTAACTCGTTTTCTGGAGCCAGCTTTGTGCCTTGCTCTATTGATGCGGGATTCGAGGTTGTTGGAGTCAGTAGATCGGAAGAACCCAACCCGGTTTTTTTACCCTATAAATATTCGGGGGAGGGTATCGAGTTTCATCAATTGGACCTAAATCATGACCTCGATAAGATTATGGCCCTTATAAATGCTAAGAAGCCGGAATATGTTGTGAATTTTTCGGCTCAGAGTATGGTCGCTCAAAGTTGGGATCACCCGGATCATTGGTTCAAGACCAATGTAGTCTCTACAATCCAGTTTCATGATCAGCTCAGGCACTGCGATTTTTTAAAAAAATATGTGCATATTTCTACGCCTGAAGTTTATGGAAGTTGTGAAGGTTATATCAAGGAAAGCAATTCATATTATCCTAGCACCCCTTATGCAGTTTCTAGGGCAGCAGCGGATATGAGCCTTAAGACCTACTACGACTCTTACCAATTTCCTGTGGTATTCACCAGAGCCGCAAATGTCTATGGGCCGGGTCAGCAATTGTATCGAATCATCCCGCGAACCATTCTTTTTATTAAGATGGGGAAGAGGCTTCAATTACACGGAGGGGGAACATCAGAACGGTCTTTCATTCACATGCAAGATGTTTCAGATGCTACTTTGCGCATTATGAAGGAAGGTTCATCCGGAGAAATTTTTCACATTGCTACAAATGATTCGATCACAATTCGTAACCTTGTTGAAATGATCTGTGAACTGATGAATGTTAACTTTGAAGACCATGTGGATGTTGCTGAAGAGCGACTTGGGAAAGACTCTGCTTATCTATTAGACAGCACAAAAATCAGAAACACCCTTGGCTGGAAAGATCAGGTTTTGCTGAAAGAGGGTGTTATGAGTGTTTTACAATGGATAGAGAAAAACCTGGATATTTTAAAACAACAACCCTTCGATTATATTCATAAGGCCTGATCGTATGCCTATCTTTGAGACTTAAGTTTACTTTTTGACTTTCAACATCTTGCTCAGTATAATTCTATCAGATATATGCGCGCTGTTAACGCTGTAAAGCCTTTATTCCTACGGGGTTGTGTGCAGGGTTCTTAAGTGCTTCCCCAAGTTTTTTCCGCAATTAATTTTGACAAAAGTTGTGCTTTCCTTGTTTTCGGAGTGACTTCTTCTTGTGTATTGTTTGAATGCATCCGATAAGTAATGGTATGCAAAAAATACCCATAAATTAATTTTAACAATTGAAAATATTTGATGCGTGAGTTTGCTAAATCTTATTTTGACGATTTAATAAATAACTTCCAGTCATTGGAGGTTTCAAACGGTGCTGGCAAAAACCTTGATATTTATGAAGGCATAGAAAAAGTAGTCCAAACGATACTTTCCCAAAGCATGGCTGGAAAAAAGCTCATGTTTATTGGGAATGGTGCAAGTGCGGCTATTTCTAGCCATATGGCTACGGACTATTGGAAAAATGGGGGTGTTAGATCAGTAGCTTTTAATGATAGCTCCCTTTTAACCTGTATCAGTAATGATTATGGTTATAAGCATGTTTTTGAAAAGCCGATCGAAATGTTTGCAGATGCCGGGGATATATTGATTGCGATAAGTAGTTCCGGGAAATCCGAAAACATCTTGCGTGGAGTACAGGCAGCTAAAAATTCTCAATGCAGCGTCATCACATTTTCAGGATTTAAAAACGATAATCCTTTGCGGGCTACGGGTGATTATAATTTTTTTGTCCCCTCCCCATCGTATGGCCCTGTCGAAATCATCCACCTTACCGTATGTCACTGTATCTGTGATGCCATCATCCAAGAAAAATCAAAAACTTCAAATGTTTGATGGACTAGATAAAAACCTGTCTCATTCATTGTTGTATGACATGTTACGTATTCGCTTGGTTGAAGAGGGGATCGCTGCCCTTTATCCAGAGCAGGAGATACGTTGCCCTGTTCATCTCTGTATTGGGCAAGAAGCTATCCCTGTGGGCGTTTGTGCAAATTTATTGAAGGACGATATTGTAATGGGCAATCATCGTTCTCATGGCCATTACTTAGCCAAGGGCGGTGGCCTGAACGCTATGATGGCCGAAATATACGGCAAAGCGACAGGTTGCTCCAAGGGTATAGGTGGGTCAATGCATCTGATTGACCTGTCGGTTAACTTTATGGGAACAACTCCTATCGTGGCAAGCATAATTCCCGTTGCTGTAGGGACCGCATTTTCATCTCTGATGAAGAATGAAGCCAGGGTGACTGTAATTTTTTTTGGCCGTGGCGCTACGGAAGAAGGAGTCTTTGCTGAAAGTTTAAACTTTGCCTCCCTCAAAAAACTTCCCATTGTTTTTATTTCTGAGGACAATTTTTATTCAGTATATTCACCTCTTTCTGAGAGGCAGCCTGCTGAAAGGGATAACGTTGCGCTTGCAAAGGCTTTTGGGATTCCAGGTTGCCGAGGTGATGGGAATAATGTCCAGATAGTTTACGAGTTAGCTCAGAAAGCCATCAACCACTGCAGGGACCAACAAGGGCCGTATTTTCTGGAGCTGGAAACTTATCGTTGGCGTGAACATTGCGGCCCTAACTATGACAATGATATTGGGTATCGGTCTGAAAGTGACTACCAAAAATGGAAAAAAAAATGCCCCATTGAGAACTTTGAAAAAAAATTGATGGATTCAAAAAATATAGAAAAACATCAAATAGATCACATGCGTCAAACTATCATACAAGAGTTTGAAGGAGCTGTGGATTTTGCCAAGTCCAGTCCTCTTCCATCCCTTGAAGATATCAGTAAAAATCTTTTTAAAGAAATAAACGCCAACCCCATTTCAAAATAGCCAGTTAATGACTCGTAAAATTACTTTTGCAAATGCAATCTTAGAAGGTACCGATCAATGTATGGGAGAGGATCCGTCCACATACATTATGGGGCTAGGAGTTCCTGATCCTAAGGGTATCTTTGGCACGACTGTAGGCCTGCGCAAAAAGTACGGAGAAAAACGGGTTTTAGATATGCCAATATCTGAAAATGCAATGACTGGAGTCGCTATCGGTTCCGCCTTGATGGGAATGCGTCCTATCATGACGCATCAACGAATAGACTTCATGTTACTGGCTTTGGATCAAATCATCAATAATGCTGCAAAATGGCATTATATGTTTGGTGGGCAACAGAGCGTGCCGTTAGTAATTCGATTGTTGGTTGGTCAGGGCTGGGGGCAGGGTCCGCAACACTCTCAAAGTTTACAAGCTTTATTCGCTCATATACCAGGCCTTAAAGTAGTGATGCCCTTCTCTCCGAAGGACGCAAAAGGCCTGTTGATATCTTCAATAAAAGATAATAATCCCGTGATTTTCATAGAACATCGATGGCTGCATAATTTATATGGCGAAGTCCCAGAAGAATCTTTTTCCGTTCCCATAGGGCAAGCACGAATTGCCAAAGAGGGTAAAGATATTACAATTGTATCAGCGTCGCAAATGACCCTAGAAGCCTTAAAAGCAGCAGACCATCTTGCAAAAGAAAACATTGATGCTGAAGTGATAGACCTTCGATCCTTAAAACCACTGGATGAAAAAACAATTATTGATTCGGTCAATAAAACGGGTCGTTTAATAGTGGCGGATGGGGCATGGCGATTCTTGAGCATTTCGTCAGAAATCATTTCGATAGTGGTCGAAAAGGCTTTTAGCTCTTTAAAAGCTCCGCCGTGCAGGGTAACATTTCCTGATTTCCCCACTCCCACAAGTTGGGCCTTGACCAATCATTATTACCCTCGATCTATCAACATTATAAACCAGGCCCAGAAACTATTAGGCCTTGAGCAAAAAAGTGAAGAAGCTTTAGGAATTGTTCATACAGGACCTCTGGACGTTCCAGATAAATCTTTTACGGGACCCTTTTAATTTTTTTAAGAAATTATGCCGACTACTCCAACTAAAATTTTAAGTCTTGAAGATCTTGCCGGTAAAGCGCAAGAATTAAGGCAACAAGGAAAGCGCATTGTCTTGTGTCATGGAGCCTTTGACCTCCTTCATGCCGGCCACATCAGGTACCTGAAAAGCGCTCGCGAAGAAGGAGACGTTCTGTTTGTCACCGTAACCGCAGATGAATTTATCAACAAGGGTCCCGGACGACCTGTATTTTCTCAGGATTTGCGAGTTGAAAATCTTGGGTATTTAAATTTCGTGGATTTCGTTGCTGTGAACAATGCCCCCACAGCTGTTAACGTACTTTCTGAAGTCAAACCTCACGCTTATGTCAAAGGTCCTGATTATAAAAATATGGAGGCTGATGTAACCGGGAATATCCACGCCGAAAAAAAAGCCGTCGAGGCTCATGGTGGAAAAATAGTTTTTACAGATGATATTACCTGCAGTTCTACCAGCTTGTTAAATGAGCATTTCGGAGTTTTCCCTCCCAAAACCAAAGACTATCTCTATAGCTTTAGGAAAAAATATAGCTACGAAAAAGTAATTAGCATGTTGCAAGCCTTGAAGAGCTTGAATGTATTAGTGGTTGGCGATGCGATCGTAGATGAATATCACTACGTAGATCCCTTGGGCCAATCCAGTAAGGGTGCAAATTTGGCGGTAAAATTTAATTCTAAGGAGCAATTTGCGGGTGGCTCGCTGGCGGTTGCGAATCATCTTGCAGGTTTTACTGAGAATGTTACCGTTGTAACGGGATTGGGGGAGCAGGACAGCCATGAGAAATTCATTCGGTCCAAACTGCAAAAGAATGTGACCTTCGAGCCGTTCTATTTCCGGGATGCCCCCACTATTGTCAAGCGTCGTTATGTAGACGTTGACTTAGTCAAGCTTTTTGAGGTGTATTTTTATAATTATAAACCCTCCACAGAATATATTGACCCTGAGGTTTGCTCCTGGCTCGAAAAAAATACGGCACAGTTCGATGTAGTAATTGTTCCTGATTTTGGCAATGGCTTTATTTCTACAGGCATGATCCAAAAGCTTTGCGACAATGCTCGTTTTCTAGCCATAAATACACAGGTTAATAGTGGCAATCGTGGGTACCATTCCATAAACCGATATCCACGTGCAGATTTTGTTTCACTTAATGGCCCGGAACTCCGGATTGCCACCCATGATCGGAACGACTCTTATGAGAATCTGGCAAAAAAGCTCCTTGAGAAAATAGGAGCTAAACACTTTGCGGTAACCTTGGGAAGCGATGGGGCTCTTCTTTTGGATAAAAACCCAGAAGTAACTCACAAAACACCCATTCTCTCAACCAAAGTGCTGGACCGCATTGGAGCAGGCGATACATTTTTATCTTTAGCAGGCTTATGCCTCGGAGGAGGTTTAGATTCAGATGTTGCCCTGTTTGCGGGGAGCGCTGCTGCTGCATTAGATGTGCAGGTGGTTTGTAATAGAGAGCCTGTTAATTCGGTTAACTTGTATAAATATATAACAACCCTTCTTAAGTAAGTCTTATATTAAAGTAAGAATGATCCTGTGTGCTCCTAAACCATTTCAATTAGTCCCCTACCTAACATACCTTTTTCTAGCTCATCCAAAGCTTGATTAATTTCTTCAAGTTTATAGGTTTGGGTTATGAGAGAGGTTAATTTTAATTTTCCAGTTTTGTATAAATCCAGATAGATAGGGATATCTTTATCAGGCTGGGTTTCTCCTCCCCAGCTTCCAATAATACTTTTGCCCTTTATCAACTCGAGAGGATCGATAGAAATTGTTTTCCCTGCGGGTAAATTTCCTGCAAGCACACAAAGCCCCCCACCTGCGCGAATTGATTGGAATGCGAGTTCCATAGCTTCACTATTTCCTGAAGCCTCTATCGCAAAATCCACCCCTGCATTATGGGTAATTTCATTGAGACATGAAGCTACGTCCTGCTCTTTGCAATTAATTGTGTGTGTTGCTCCAAGATTGCGGGCAAGTTCCAATTTGTGGTTGAATAAATCAATGGCGATTATTAATTTTGCTTCTCGCAGTCTTGCTCCTATAACAGCGCTGAGACCAACACCCCCCACACCAAATACTGCGACAGTGTCGCCCTTTTTAATTTTTGCAGTATTAAAGGCAATTCCCGCACCGGTGGGTATCGCACAACCCAGAAGCGGTAACTCACGCAGAGAATGTTCTTTAGAAACAGGGATGACCCTGTTTTCAGACACCACGGCATATTCCATAAATGTTGAAATAGCTCCAGAGTTCACTTTTGAACCATCTTTTCTTTTGTATGTAGCTGAGGGGATATCAGAACCGCTACCCTTTATCCAGGTTAATATTACTGAATTATCCTCAGTGGCTTTGTTCACTCCCGGTCCAACCGCCTGAACGATCCCGGATCCCTCATGACCCAAAGTATGGGGTAGAAAATTATCAACCCCCTTTAATCCTCGAACTTCATTAAGTTGCGAGTGACAGACTCCACTATAAGCAACCTTAACCAGAACCTGACCTTCTTTAAGGGCAGGGATTTCTAATTCTTCAATCTGTAAGGGTTGATTGGTTTGTGTTAAAACAGCAGCTAGAGTTTTCATCGAATTTTATAGTTTTAGAATTAAAAAGGAGGAATTCCGAAGGAGTGTAGAGAGTCAGCTTATTCAGTCTGCGATAAACCAATAATAGTCGCCGGTAAAACCTATCTCGGAAAATAACTTTTTCCAGTCATCCACATACATATAGGTTTCGGCGGTAAGAACCCATTTCATTAGGTTTAAGCGTTCTTCTTCATTCCTCCAAGCATCTACGGTAATAAAACTATTTGCCTTGGATACTCTCTCTATTTCCTTTAAAGCTGTTTTGCAAGCTTCCAACGGTAGATTGTGAATCGAATTAACGGCAATGACCAAATCAAAACTGTTGTCTGGAAAAGGGAGTTTTTCAGCACTAGCCACTTTTAAAAATGGCTTTACTGTGGGCATAGCGTTCTCAATAGCATATTCGCTGACATCTATCCCCGCTACCGAACAGTTGGGCATGATCTCCTTGAAGTCATGTAGCATAAAACCCTTGCCGCACCCGATGTCAAGAACTGCAGCGGTGTCGGGCAAATTATAATGCAAGAGCATTCGTTCAATTACAGCCGTCCACCGGCCATCGTAGTTGTACCCCCCGTAACCACATTTTCTATCCCCATCAAAAAAATCTTTGCCAAACTGCTTGGCCAAATGAATTATTTCAGGAGTTTTTTCGGCCGCACGGTTATCGTAATTTCTTTTTGCGGCAGGGTGGGTATTTAAAAAATTGATTTCAGGCAATGGTTACTCCTAAAAGATTAAGGTTGCTATAATTGTTCCTTCCATAACCTAGCTACGACAGACCCCGCTGAATAAAGTTTTGACCAGAAAGTAGCAGAGACAGTTCTACATTCTTTATGACTAGAGGCTGCCCCAGTTTTCCAAAACATAGGCACAGGATATTTTCAAAGAGAAGTCTCCGCGCCAGATTTAAAGGCTTTCAATGA
>JBLFWU010000040.1:0-25083 GCA_047610985.1 Nitrospinales bacterium
AAAAGGATGACTTCCAATCCTCTTGACCGGAGTAGTTTTAGGCTCTTGTGGATATCCTGGTCGCGAGTGAGAAAATCTGAAACCAGGATCAACATGCCGCGTCCCTGCAGTCGCTCGGCAAGCCCGGAGAGAACATTTTCAACCTGGGTCACACCTTTTGCGGAAAGAGTTGAAAGCCCATGCAGGATATGTTGCAAATGTGAAGCTTTGGATCGAGGGGGTATATGTTGAACGACCGCATCGTTGAACAAAGTCAGCCCAACCGCATCAAATTGTTTCAAAAATAAATAGGATAACGCGGCAACAAGATTACAGGCGTAGTCGATTTTTGACTCTCCCTTTTCGAAGGGAGATTGATAGGCCATGGACCCGCTGGAATCAAGAAGAATTGTACATTTAAGATTGGTGGACTGTTCAAACTGTTTGACATGGTATTTGTCGGTCTTTCCTGCCACTTTCCAATCGATATGCCTTATTTCATCGCCGGGGGAATAGTCTTTATACTCGGCAAACTCTACGCTCGCCCCTTTATGGCGGCTTCGATGTTGGCCTGTAAGTATCCCATCGACCATATTTGTCGCTGTGATTTTTAGTGACGAAATACGGGCAAGAACCTGTGGATCAAAATTTGATGATGCATTTTTCATAACAGGCTATTATCTCATAAAACTTTAAGGGGGTAAAAAGCCAAATTCCCTTTCCTATAGACCTTGCCATTCACCGGGCAGGCTTATAGAATGACTATTTCTTTTCATAAAAGGGTTGAGTGCACTGATGAGAACGACACGATATTGTAAATGCCATTTTGTTAATGGGGAGTCTGAGCACTGGGGAGTCCTGGATCGAACGACTTTTGCCCAAAAGGGAGCAACGGCCCATTTTGCTCCTGACACACCGATCCTTCCAAAACACCTTTTACTAGAACTTAATTTTGACTGGGAAGAAGAGAAGGTGTGGGGCAGTACGACCTATGAGCTACTGGTGTCTGCAAATGGTGTTCAAGAAATTAAAATGGATGCGGCGAGTCTGGAAATTGACCAGGTGCGAATAGGGGGCAAGCGAGTTTCCTTTGAAAACACAGGTGAGAAGGTAATTATTTTTCTTCCTAAACCGTTAAAAGCGGGAGCGGCCATTAAAGTAAAGTTAAACCACTCTGTTTCCAAGCCAGCGGCTGGAATCTATTTCACTAAACCCGATAAGGAATACCCCGACCGATTCAAAACCGTTTGGACACAAGGACAAGACGAAGATTCCAAATACTATTTTCCTTGTTTTGATCAGCCTAATTTCAAGCAGACGACAGAGGTGAAATTGCATCTTCCGAAAGGAATGTTTGGCCTGTCAAATGGTCGTCTCTTGAAAAAAACAAGTTCCGCCTCAAAAAGTTTTTATCATTACAAACTTGAAATTCCCTATTCCACTTATTTACTTTCCATTGTTGCGGGCGAATTTGTAGAGCATAAAAGCAAGGTCGGAGATATCGATATTAAATGGTATGTGCAAAAGGGCAGAGAAAAAGAAGGCCGAAATTCGTTTAAAGATACCGGAAAAATCATGCAGTTTTTTTCTAAATACACTGGCTATGCATATCCTTATAAGCATTACACGCAAATTGCAGTTCCCGAATTTGTTTTTGGAGGAATGGAAAACTTTACGGTCACCACGCAAACCGATCTCACTTTGCACGATGACCGAGCCCGCCTGGACCTGGACTCGAACGGGCTTGTCGCTCACGAGGCGGCGCATATGTGGTTTGGAGATATTGTTACGGCGAAGGATTGGTCTCACGCATGGTTGCACGAATCTTTCGCTACCTATTTCGATGCTCTTTATACTCGAGAGTCGAAAGGCGAGGAAGAATTTCGCTACCAGTTATTGGAAGATGCAGAAACCTATTTCAGTGAAGATAACCGGTACAGACGCCCGATAGTCACTAATATTTATAAGGAGCCGATAGATTTATTTGATGCTCATCTTTATCCTGGCGGTGCTGTTCGTTTACATTATTTGAAAAACCTTATAGGTGAGAATAAGTTTCGCAAGGCGCTGAAACTGTTTTTGAAGCGTCATGAAAAAGGATTGGTCGAAACCATTGATCTTAGTCGATGTCTACAGGAAGTCAGTGGACAGAATTTCGATGAATGGATGAGCCAGTGGATCTATCGCGGGGGCTATCCGAGCTTGGAATTGAGTTATTCCTGGAACAAAGAATTAGCCGAAGTAACGATCAAGCAGGTTCAAAAAGCAGAAAAGAAAGGCGATGAGCTTCTTTTTAAGTTGCCGCTGAAACTGGAATTCTACTTTTCACGTGGTTCAGAAAAATTTTCAATTGAAATCAAGAGTAAAGAAGAAAAATTCTGCTTCAAGTTAAATCGCAAGCCGCTTTACTTCAGACTCGACCCTGATTACGAGTGCCCGGTTAAGAAGGTCAAACTGGATATTTCACAATCCATGTTGCATGAACAGTTAAAACGAGATAGTGATCCCATAGGTCGAATTGAGGCGGCGCAGTCATTGGCACCAAAGGCTGCAAATGTTAAAATTCTCAGTCAGTGTTTGAAAAGTGAAACAGATTGGGGAGTAGCTCACCGAATAGCACAAGCTTTGGGGAAAATCAGTGGAGATGCTGCCCGTGATGCTCTAATTAAAGCATTGAATCATCACAAACAGGCAAAGGTTCGATGGGGCATTATCCAGGCCTTGGCTACTTTTGCGGGTGATGAAAAAGTAGCGAGTTGCTTGAAGAAGGTTGCAGAAGGGGATCCATCTTATCGTGTCGAAGCGGTCTCACTTGCAGCATTGGGAAGAATCAAGGCGAAGGACTGCCGAAAATTTTTGGAGCGGTTTCTCGATCGACCTTCGCACAATGATATGGGCAGAGCCGCAATATTCAGGGCTCTGGCAAACCTTGAAGATGAGAGTGCATGGCAAACAATTATGCAGGGTGCGGAATATGGTGCGCCTCAGGGCAGCCGGGCTGCAGCTATTCAAGGGCTGGCGAAACTGGCAAACCGGTTTGAACATTTGAAGCCGGAGGCGATTGAAATATTTAAAAAGATTGCCGCAGAAACTAGAGGTACCCCTGCGGCAACGTTTCGCGGTAAACTGGCGGCGATTCAATCTATGGGTATGCTGGAAGATTTGACAGCGATACCGATTTTAAGGAAATTGTCTGCCCGAGAAACCGATGGGCGACTAAAAAGAAGAGCTGATGACACCATCCGTGAACTTTTTGAGTCAGCAAAGAAACCTAAAGAGATGGTGTTGATACGGTCTGATCTCGATGATCTGATCAAGGAAAATAAATCCCTTCGCGACCGATTTAATTTAATGGAAAATCGGGAAGAAGCGAAATCCAAAAAGAAAAAGAGGACTTAATAGAAATGAACAATCCATTTAATGATGACCCGATCGATGTGCTGGTTAAAAAACATTTGACCAAAAATGGAACCGTGCTTGATCTGCGTATAAAATATATTGGTGATGAAGGACTCGATTTTCTGGCTAAATGTCCGGATTTGATTGACCTTGAGTTGCTTAATCTTGAAAGAAACGAAATTACCGATAAAGGCATTCAATCTCTTGCGAATTCCTCCATTATAACTAACTTGAAGGAGTTGCATTTGGAGCGTAACGATGTGGGTGATGATGGGGCTATAGCTATCGCCAACTCTTCAAACTTTTCCTATTTGACCTTTATCAATTTTTGGAAAAACAGGGTTGGGGCTGAGGGAGCTAAGGCAATTGCTTCTTCCACTAACCTCGTCAATCTAAAAACCTTAGATCTGGCAAAAAATAAGATCGGTGATGAAGGTGCCAAAGCCCTGGCAGAAAGTAGCACACTGGCCGGCATTGAGTATCTGGAAGTGTTTGACAGTGGTCTTGGTGAAGACGGTAAAAAACAATTAAAGGAATGCAACACCTTCCCGAAACTACAACACCTAGTCCTCGAATAGTCCACTCTCGTCGAGGGATAGATATATTCCCGAAAAGAAAGCCATTGCTATCGGATCGCTAATTTTTCCTCCCCCTGTTGAGGGGGATCACGCCGAAAAGTTAGATAATTTCCATAAGAGGTAAGTGTTTTCCAAGCAAACGATGGACTGTGTTTTTGAGTAGTTGGTGTGCCGGGTTTTCGAGATTGGGGTCGCGGTCAATCAACGCGAAAGCTTCTTTTCTAGCCACATCGAGAATTTTAATGTCTCGAATCAGGTTTGCGATTTTTAGGACAGGTAATCCTGACTGTCGGGTTCCCATGAAATCACCCGGACCTCTTATTTTTAAATCTTCTTCGGCAATTTCAAACCCATCGCGGGAATTTCGCATCGCTTTCATTCTTGCTTTGCCTTCTTCAGAGATGGGGAAGTGGGCAGCGAGCAGGCAGTGAGATGCGTGTTTGCCTCGTCCTACCCGTCCTCTTAATTGATGTAGTTGTGCCAAGCCAAATCGTTCTGCATGTTCGATGATCATCACTGTAGCATTGGGGATGTCGATGCCGACTTCGATTACCGTGGTGGCAACAAGCACTTGTATTTCATTTTTGAGAAATCGCGACATGATTACCTGACGTTCTTCCTTTTTAAGTTTACCGTGAATGAGACAGGCCTTTAAATGCGGGAACTGGCCTTGAATGGATTCAAAAACAGTGGCGGCGGCTTTTAGATCCATCACTTCCGATTCTTCAATGAGAGGGCATACAACGAAAGCCTGTCTTCCAAGTTTTATTTCGGCATCCATCAATATATAAGCCTTTTCTTGATGTTTTTCGTAATAAACGTGTGTGGTGATGGGCTGTCTTCCCGGTGGGAACTCGTCTAGAAATGACACGTCCATATCTCCATATATCGTCAATGCCAGGGATCGCGGAATAGGAGTTGCTGTCATAATGAGCAGGTGCGGATGGTCACCTTTTTTGCCGATGGCTTCTCTTTGTAATACTCCAAAACGGTGTTGCTCGTCTATCACTGCCAGTCCTAGTTTCTGAAATTGAATTTCTTTTTGTACTAAAGAATGAGTACCGATGATGATGCGAGTTTTACCCACTTCGATATCCTGATAAATGGCTTTTCGTTCTTTTCCTTTCAGTGTTCCTGTGACAAGGGCCAATTCAATTCCTAGCTCTTCGCAATAAGGGCGGATATTGAGATAATGTTGTTCAGCAAGAATTTCAGTTGGGACCATCAATGCAGCCTGGGTTCCGTTATCCACAGCTGTCAGCAAGGCGGTGAGGGCGACGATGGTTTTTCCGCTTCCGACGTCTCCCTGTATGAGCCTGTTCATGGGTTTTTCTTGTTCCAGGTCTTCCATGATCTCTGCCAGCACCCTTTTTTGTGCTGCTGTCAATTGGAATGGCAGAAGTTTTACGAAACGTTTGATCAGGCTGCCGCGTGTTTTAAATGCAGTTCCTGTTTTAATTTCTGTGGCGTGTTTTTTCTTGAAGGCCAATCCGATTTGAATCAGGAACAACTCTTCGAAGATCAATCTTTTCTGCGCGGGGGTTTTAAAGGCATCGAGATCTTTTGCAGTGAAATCTTCTGAAGGCGGAAAATGCGCTTGGTGAAAGGCTTCTGAGCGGGAGAGAAGTTTGTGCCGTCGTACAATATCTTCAGGGATAACTTCTTCTACCAACGGCAAATATATATCAAGTACATTATTGAGAATGCTGCGCATGGATTTTTGGTGCAGTCCCTCCGTTGTATGATAGACAGGAACTATTTTGCCGGTTTCTAGTGAGATTGTTGCATCACCAACCACCCGTTCTGTATCGGGATGGACGAACTCTAGCCCGCTTCTCTTATTGACCGTGGACTTTCCAGAGACGATGATTTTTTCGCCGGTTTTGAATTTTTCCAGCATATAGGTTTCGTTGAAACGAAACCATTTTGCGCGATTGGTTCCTGTTTCATCCTGAAAAATAACTTCGAAGACCCTTTTACGACGACCCATATAGATGACACTAGCATTGAGAACTTCAGCCATAAAGGTTGCAAACTCACCGGGTATGAGGGTAGAAATTTTTTTGAGCTGACTCCGGTCTTCATAGCGAAAAGGCAGGAAGTAAAGAAAGTCTTCTATGGTGGTCAATTGTAATTTTTCTAATAGAAGTGCTTTTTTGGGTCCGACCCCCTTGATAAATTGAATAGGGTCATCCAGCGAGGGTTTTTTCCATGCGGTAGAATTCATGGCCCAATAGTAGCCTCCTCAGAACGTTGGGGCAAGAGTTTGATTGTTGATTGACAGAAAAATTCTGTGGAAGTATGCTTAAAGTAAGGCGTTATTTGATAGCGATCTTTCAAAAGGGTGTTTCGACTATGAGGGTTCAAGAGCTTACTGAAGAACTTTTAAAATATCTGCCTGATGCCGATATTGGCATTGTTCTAAAGGCTTATGAATATTCAGCAAAAGCCCATTTGGGGCAAAGCCGAAGATCAGGCGAAGCCTATATTTCCCATCCTATTGAAGTGGCCCATAATCTCGTTAAGTTGAAAATGGATGCGACCACCCTGGCCGCTGGATTATTACACGATACCCTTGAGGATACGCTTTCCACCCCCGAAGAAATTCAAGAGTTGTTTGGAGATGAAATCTTTCAGTTAGTGGATGGAGTCACCAAGATCAGTAAGATGAATTTTTCCAGCCGTGAAGAAAATCAGGCAGAAAATTACCGCAAGATGATTTTTGCCATGGCAAAAGACATCCGCGTGGTTTTGATCAAATTGGCGGATCGAACGCATAATGTCCAGACATTGGAGTCGCTGTCGGAAGAAAGGCAAAGGCGTATTGCCAGAGAAACGATAGATATCTATGCGCCCATTGCCAACCGTCTTGGGATTGGGTGGTTGAATACTGAGCTGGAAAATGGTTCTTTCCGTTACCTTTATCCTGAAGAATACCGAGCCATTGAAGAGAAAGTGGCAAGGGGTCAGGAGTATCGTGACAAGTATGTTGAAAAATCGATTACACGATTGGAAAAGGAGTTGAAAGCGGTGCAGGTTAAAGGTCAGGTTGCGGGCCGACCCAAAAACTATTACAGCATTTATAAAAAAATGCTGGACCAGAATATTGGGTTTGAAGATGTTTATGATCTTGTGGGATTAAGAGTATTGACCGATTCGGTGCAAAACTGTTATTCGGTTCTCGGTCTTGTGCATTCTCTTTGGAAGCCTATCCCCGGAAAATTTAAAGATTATATAGCGATGCCTAAACCAAACCAATATCAGTCTTTGCATACTACGGTGATTGGGCCGCGAGGTGAGAGGGTAGAGGTGCAGATACGCTCTGAAGAAATGCATAAGATTTGTGAAGAGGGAATTGCCGCTCACTGGAGATACAAGGAGAGTGATAGTTCGGATGAGAATAATAGCAATAATCAGTTGCAATGGGTCCGGCACCTGCTTGAGAACCAGAAGGATTTGATGAACCCTAAAGAATTCCTAAATGCATTCAAGGTGAACCTTTTTCCTCATGAAGTTTTTGTTTTTACTCCAGGCGGGGAGGTTATTGCTCTGCCTTACGATGCGACGCCAGTAGATTTAGCGTTTCAGGTGCATACCGATGTGGGCTGTCATTATCGATCGGCCAAGGTGAATGGTAAGACGGTTCCACCGCGTTATAAGTTGAGAAATGGAGACCAGGTTGAGATCATAACTTCTGATGATGTTTCCCCAAATAGGGATTGGTTAAATTTTGTAAAAACATCCAAGGCGCGCAATCGTATCTCGAATTTTATAAATAATGAAGAAAGAGTGCGTAGCCTCGAGTTGGGTAAAGAATTGCTTGAAAAGGAAATCCGCGATTATGGTTACGACCCTTTTCAGGAATTGAATGAAGAGTCTCTGGCTGAAGCAGCACATGCCTGCGGGTTCAACTCGACCGAAAGTTTATTTGCTGGGATTGGAATCGGAAAACTGTCGACCTATCATGTCCTTGAAAAACTTCTACCGAAAGAAAAACTGGAAGGAAAGAAGCAGAGAGCTGAATCCCTGATCAAGCTCAAAGAAAATAAGCCAGCGAATGCTATAAAGGTCCAGTGCCTCAACGATCATATAATGATTCGAATTGGTAAATGTTGCCACCCTTTACCTGGGGAGCCAATCGTTGGCTATTTGACTCGAGGTAGAGGTGTAACGGTGCATCATCTTGATTGCCCGAGCGTGAGCAAGGTCATTGATGATTCTGAAAGACGGATTGGTGTGGAATGGAATACGGGGAGTAAAACAATTTACCATGCACATATCGCTATTGTCGCTGCAGACAATCCAGGAATTTTTGCAAGCATTGGCCACGCATTTGCTGAAGGTGGAATCAATATCATACGAGCAAATGTTCAACAGGGGGCATATAAAAGAGCTTATTTTGATCTCTCGATCGAGATCCATGATGTCGAACACCTGAACCAAATGCTGGAAAAAATCCGACAGGTGGATGGCGTAATTTATCTGGAACGAATGAAAGAGTTCAACAAAAACTCGCCTGTAAAAAACAGATTGGAAGCAATGGGTGGGAACTTGAAACCAAATGGCTAGAACAAACTAACCGTAAATTAGTTCGCTTTTGTTACTTTTCCCGATTTAAGACATCGAGTACAAATTTTCATGGTTTTAATTGACCCCTTCATTACCACGCGTAGTTTTTTCAGGTTTGGTTTCCAGACCCTGCGAGTTTTGTTGTTCGCATGACTTACGTTATTGCCGAATTGGGGTTTTTTATCACAAACTTCACATTGCTGGGACATCTAAAACACTCCGAATAATATTGTCTTAAAGAAGGGTAGATGCTAGCATAACCCTGTAAAAGGAGCAAGACTAATTGATCAATCGAGTTATGGTAATTAACAAAAACTCTACAATAAAAGAGATTCTTAGCGCCTACCCGGAAGCCAAGAAGTTTTTTAATGAGCGGGAAATGGCATGTAGTAGTTGTTTTGCTGTCAATTTTGATACTCTGGAAAAAGGAGCCCTCATGCATGGTTTGGATGCAAAAACGTTGGTTGACGAACTCAAAAACTTCCTGAAAACTTTCCCCACACCTATTGCATTTTTACAGCAGAAGTAGCCTACCTTGTGTAATACCTCAATTTAAAAGAGTAGTTGAATTTTTTTCTGGATGAGTAGGGCGGTAGAACGCCCATCGATTGAACCCGTGGGGTTCAATTATATGAGGGAGAGATAGAAGGTTTGGTCAGATCAGAGAATTAAGATTCTTGCAACAGGTTTTTCAATATACCTTCTGCAATATCTCTGCTATCAACATTATACCCATTTTCAATTGCTGCTTTGACACGTGCCACTTCGCTTGCACGGACGTTAGGGGTTGTGTTGATTACTTCATTCGCTAATTGTACATCTCTTGCGCGTGAAGAAATTTTGATCTGTTCACCACCAGCGGTAGAGGCACCTTCGCTTTTTCCTGCAGGTGCTTTGTCGCCAACCTTAACTCGGTCTTGAATAATTTTGCTTTTGATTCGAAAATCGTTGCCTGGGATTTCCATGATAACAGCCTTTTCTCGTGGTTTTTGTGAATTAGATGTATTCTAATAAGCCCCGTTCTTTAGCTCCTCCAAGAGTGAGCGAGGCTTTCAAATGATTTATCGGTATTGGACTGAGATACTTTAGCTTAAAACGGAGATAAGTTATGTTTTTTTTAACGCTGTAACTCCTTTAAAATACCTGGTTATCACTTAACTGTCAAGTCGGTTTGGGGATAAAGCAGGTTTTTAGAGAGGCTGAGTTTTGTAATGATTTAAGCGATATAGTCTTCAATAAACCAATTGCTTATCAACACATCCTATAGCCGATAATAGGCTTTATCCTATCAATAATTGAGCTCCAACAGGGGAGATCCTTCCCAGGCCACTATTAAGTAAAGGAATTATTAGAGAACTTATGATTAAAAAAAATATAACGATTCTTATCCTGGGTGCTTGCTTGGTCCTGTTGAAACCAGTAATCCCTGAAGCAGTGGAGAACGAAAAATATTCCGGAATTATCTGGGGTTATTTGGAAACGCTTTGCGGGTTCGGTCCGCGTAATCCAGGGAGTGAAGGCTATCTGGAAACTATAGAGCTGATCCGTCGTGTAGGGGGAAAATATGCGGATCAAGTTGTGGAGCAACCCTTTGAGGTTCAAGTTTCTGACGGAAAAAAGATCCGTATGGTCAACCTGGAGCTGCAATTTGCAGGGACACAAGGGGGCGCACCTATTGTAATAGGTTCACATTTTGATACACGTCCCTTCGCCGATCAGGAAACTCATCCGGAAAAACAAATGAAGCCAATACTCGGGGCAAATGATGGCGGCTCTTCCACGGCAGTTTTGTTAGCTTTGGCGCATTATCTTTTTCAACACCCGGCTCCCCGGCCAATTCATCTGGTGTTTTTTGATGGCGAAGATTATGGAGCCCGCGGGTCTGGACTCAATTTGCTTGGATCGACTCATTATGCGCAAAGTCTTCTGCAAGTGGATCGACAATCCTGGCCCTTCTGGGTATTGGTAATAGATATGATTGGGGATAAGGATCTGCAGATATTTAAGGAGACTTATTCCCTGAAGGGCAGTAGTCGTTTTCTTGACAAGGTATATTCCATTGCTGAAAAACAAAAGAACTCCTCTTTTAAACCGCAATCGAAGTACACCATTTTTGACGATCATTATCCTTTTTACAAAATGGGCATCCCCGCAACTGTATTGATAGATTTCGACTATCCCTACTGGCATACCCAGGAAGATACGCTCGACAAATGTTCGCCGGAAAGTATGTTTTCAGTTTTCTCTGTGGTGACTGAAACGATTCAAAGTTTTCAGGTAGAAAATTAATGAACTTTTGGAAGTGCGGATAATTTCTTTTGCGCCTCTTCGTTCTGAGGGTCCATCTGCAGAATTGTTTGCAATTCTTTTTCAGCGCTTTTATAAGCCTTTCGTGCCAGATGGATATCATAGAGTTTCCAATGCATGGAAAGAAAGTCCAGCCCCAGTTCTGTGGATCGCTCATAAGATTTCTGAGCTTCCTCAAAACGATTCAAGGCAAACTGAGAATTCCCCAAGTTAAAACTTGCGATGGCAAATTCTGGATTCAGCTCCAATGTCTTTTTTAAATGCGGGATAGCTTCTTCTGGATGACCTAGTTTGTTCAATACAGCCCCTAGGTTAGAAAGGCCTTGTATGAAATTAGGATAGACTTTAATCGCTTTTTTAAACACTTCTTTTGCTTGTTCAAGTTTTCCTGAACGAAAATAATAACTCCCCAGATTAGACAGGGCCTCAGGAAAATCTGGCTGTAGTTCAACGGTTCTTTCATATTGTTGGATGGCCTCATCCTCCATTCCAAGGTCACGATAGGCAACGGCAAGGTCGTAATGGGCGAGGGTGAAGTTTGGATCTTGAGTGAGGATTTTTTCAAACTCATCAATTGCTTTATTTGGGTCTCCTAATCCGTATAAATAAAAATTGCCGCGATAATACATGGCTTCTTTGGAGTTTTGATCTTGTTGTAAAAGTTCCCGGAAGCTAAAGGATTTCTTTTCCTTTAAAAAAGGTTTTACAAACTGGATTGGAATCGCAAGGTTAATCGATCGGCCTTCAATGGTTGCAATTCCAACAACTTTATTAGACTTATTTACTAAAGGGCCACCACTGAAACCGGGACCAAAAGCTGTCGTGGTATAAATGAAAGGAACACCGGGAATAGCTTGTGGATGTATACCCAAGACAAAGCCGTAAGTTTGTGCCACGATGCCTTCAACGGTCCCGTTACTTTCTTTTACGTTTTCAGATAAATATCCCAGTGCGCTGGTGTAATCATAAGCTTGTAGGTTTGAAGAATCGCCTAGCTCGAGGGTGGAGTAAAATCCCTTTTCCAGTTCTAAAATGGCAAAGTCCCTAATGCGGTCAATTTTGCGAATTCCTATTACATCTACCTTCGTGCCATTGGGGAAATAGGCTTTGACGGAGTGAGCATCGACGAGAACATGATAGTTAGTTACCAAAGTCCCGTCGGGTTGAACTACAAAACCGGACCCGGTTCCCACGGTTCTCCCCGTTTCGTTTTTTGCTATCAGCAAAGCGACAGCGCTTTTATTAACTTCATGAGCACCTGTTAAGCTTACCCACCCCAATAAAAGGAAAATAGCGCAGGAAAAGATAAGTTTTTTCTGATGAAAGAATTTCATTGTTAAAGGTATTTTATTTTAAAGAGTTTTCCAAACTAATGACGTGGCGAAAATATGCAACAGTATTTGGACAAGATTAAACAAATTATAGCAGATTTTCGCAGGAATATTTTGACAGGCTGAAGCTAAGAGGTGTTAGAAGGGTAGTGGAAAATAGAGGATGAAAACACACACACCGCCCGGTCATTGTCCCCAGGCGGTGTGTTTAAAACAAATATTACTTACTTGACGTTAAATGTTACTTCTGCTGTGAGTGCAGGATCATAGGGAACATGATTTCCCATGGCGAATAGAGCACGTACGGTATGTTTTCCTGAAGCCAGTTTGATCTCCTTGCAGGTCGAGCCATCGCCCATATGGATGTGATTTGCATCTTTGCCAACGGGTTTGCTCAAATCTCCTGGAACGTCGACATCCACAAGAATATGGTGATGTCCTTTACCCTGGTTCACTCCCTTTTTCGCGGGTTCTACTTCAACTCCTGAAGTTTCAAGGCAGACTTTAACCGGGCTGCTGACCATAGCGCCTTTAGGAGGGCTAGTGATGCTCACGCTTGCGAGAACTTCAATGGAAACTTTTGCTGTTAGAGCAGGATCATAAGGAACATGATTCCCTTTGGCGAACAGGGCTCGAATGGTGTGTTTACCTGCCGCTAGATTCAAGGTTTTGCATTTCGATCCATCACCCATGTGAATATGGTTTGCGTCTTTACCAATGGGTTTGCTCAAATTTGCTGGAACGTCTACATCCACAAGAATATGGTGATGTCCTTTGCCATCATGGACCCCACGTTTTGCAGGCTCAACGGTTACTCCCGATGTTGCGAGACAAATTTTCACGGGGCCTGAAATTTTGGCGCCATCGGCGGGCTCGCTGATGGAAACAGAGTTGTTGGCAAAAGCAGCTGTGCTTGCCAGAACATATAATATTGTGGTGAGGAAGAGAATTTTTGAACTAATGTTTTTCATGTATCAGGACTCCTGAAATAAAAATATTATTGTTGTGAGGTTTTCAACGAAGTGAATTACTATTATAAGCCGTCTTAGCAAACAGCTTATGTCTACCCAGTCTTAGATAAAAAAAGGCTGTAAAAGTTTCAGGAAAAGTAGAACTTTGTTGCGGGAAAGCTTGATTTTGCCCAATTTCTCTTGACATCGAAATCAGAGTTCCATAACCTCAGGGTTTAGAGCAATTATATCTAAGGGTGTTCCCCCATTTTCATCTGTGGGAGCCCCTATATTTTTTTTAGGAGGATTAGATGGTTGTCACTGGAGAATGTCGGTTACTTCACACCTGTGAAATGTGTGAGTTTAATAATGAAACCGATTGTAAAGCCGATAAAAATGAACATAACCGATGGCTTGTCAATAAGCGGATGAATGAGATTAAGCATAAACTTATTATTGGCAGTAATAAAGGTGGCGTTGGTAAAAGTACCGTAACCACAAATCTTGCCATTGCGTTGCAGGAAAGCGGCTACTCTGTAGGGTTGGCGGATGCCGATTTGCACGGACCTAATATTCCTAAACTATTGCAAGCTGAAAATGTGCGCTTGAAATCTACCGATGTTGGAATCGATCCTTATGAAACCAGTAACGGACTGAAAGTTGCTTCGCTTGGTTTTTTGATCGAAGATCCAAACATGCATATAGCTTGGCGAGACGCAGTTAAATATGACTTCATTATCGAGCTTCTGGGGAATATAAACTGGGGACCGTTAGATTATTTATTGTTTGATTTGCCACCGGGTACAGGTAATGAGCAAATCACCATTATTGACTTTATTGGTGAAGTGGATGGAGCGGTGGTTGTAACCACGCCGCAGGATCTAGCGATCCTCGATGCTCGTAAAATGATCTCGTTTTCCAGAGATAGTAATGTCCCGATTGTAGGCATCATTGAAAATATGAGCACGATGTCTTGTCCGCACTGTGACAAAGATATTGATGTGTTTAAAAAAGGTGGCGGTCAAAAACTGGCAGAAGAGTTGGTACTTCCCTACCTCGGCAGTATTCCTCTTGATGGTGAAATTGTTGCCAATTCTGACAGCGGTCAACCGGTAGTGCTTGCTCGCCCAGACTCGGTTGCTGCAAAGGCATTTATGAAACTTGCGGAAAATTGTCACAAATTTCTAAACCCGGAAGAGCCATTTAAAAAATAATTTTCAGCAAGTAATGGCCCTAGGTTTATCCCTTTTTGTAACACCCAGATCGTTCCCGTTAATTTAAAACAATGGATTGCGTTTTGGGTGTTGATTGGGGGATAATATCAGGTATAAATTGAAATTAGTTTTGAATCCAGGCTGTTTTCTTAATGGCCTCTCCTCGAATTTGAGCTTCTCTTCTTAAAAGGTTGGGCGTGGTAAATAAATCCAAAAAAACTAAAGTAGCTCTGGCAGTTCTTTTATCCTTTTTATTTCTTTTTCCAGGGTGGGTCTATTCTGAGTCCCACACAACCTCTCGTTATTCCAATAATCCCGTGGTTGCAGAAGTGGACGATGAATCTATTCATCTGGATGACTTAAAGCATGTTCGTATTCAGGAAGCTTTAATGCAATTACATCAAATGCAAACACGTGCTTTGAAAGAAAAAATTCTGGAAAAGCTCGCTAAAAAACACCCTGAATTTTCAGCGCAAAGTACACCCACTGTTTCTGAGGCGGAAGTCAAAAAGTTTTATGATAACACCCCGGGAATTAAAGAACTGGGAGGTTTGCAGCAGGTGCATGGTGAAATTGAAGACTATCTGCGGAACAGTTATCGAAATCTGTTTATTGAGCAACAATTCCAAAGGGCAGTCAAGGAGGGGTGGGCTAAAGTATATCTTACCCCACCCAACGATTTTCATTTGGTAGCGGGTATTGGATCAGCCATGTTATGGTCTGGTGAAAATAAAACGGCGCGAGTATTTGTGCTGGAATATTCAGACTTTCAATGCCCTTTCTGTAAAAGAGTACAAAAAACGTTACAAAAAGTTAGAAACAAGTATCCTCATTCTGTTCAATTTGGCTACCGACATTTCCCCCTGCCATTTCATGAAGAAGCCAAGGGTTACGCGCAAGCGGTTGAGTGTGCGAGAGATCAGGATAAATTTTGGCAACTTCAGAGCTGGTTTTATGAAAACCTGACTCATGCTATTAGTGAGACCCAGGTTTTAGAAGCGGCCCAAACTGCAGGAGTCAAGAATATCGATGAGTTTAAATCCTGTTGGAAAAAAGGTAAGTATAAAAAAAGAGTAGAAAAAGATATTCGTGACGGAGTGGAAATGGGCATTCAGGGTACCCCCACTTTCGTGCTCGGTTCCTATGATTATGAGTCGGGAACGGTTTCCGGTGAAATGTTTTCGGGGGCTGTTTCAGAAGATAAATTTGTAAAGGCAATAGAAAAATATCTTGCCTTGACCGGGACAGAAGCTAAACTC
The DNA here is from genome assembly GCA_047610985.1 of Nitrospinales bacterium. Lineage (GTDB taxonomy): Bacteria > Nitrospinota > Nitrospinia > Nitrospinales > VA-1 > UBA8687. The sequence continues at coordinate 15,587 of JBLFWU010000040.1, forward strand.
AACCCTTAGTTTTCCTGCAATTCCTTTTCCTCCCATATGAAAAGAGTTTTAATAATACTGATTCTAATATTTTTATTCCCCCTCGCATTATTTGCAAATCCTCCGTTTGACCGCTCGCAAGCGAGCCTTCCACAAATAAAGATCAATGTATTAACAAATAAGTCGGTAGTTTTTCCAGGTGAAAAGTTTAAGTTTTATATGTCCGTTTTAATTGAAGAGGGCTGGCATATTTATTCGCTATCCCCTTTAAAGGGAAGCGAGTTGTTGGCCACACAAATTTTGATAGATGAAAACGTTTTTCAGGAGCAGGAGGGCTGGCGAGAGCCTGAGCCTGTGCTAATTCATGATGAGGCGGTTGGGGAAATGGTTAAAGGCCATAAAGGCAATGTGGAATTCTCAAGAAATTATAACGTCCCTGTTGATGTTGAAACAGGCAAGTATCTCCTGAAAGGCAGACTGCTTTACCGGGCTTGCGACAATCAGATATGTACCCTCCCACAAGAGTTTCCTTTTAATGCGGATCTGCAGGTCAGCCGCAAATAAGGAGGAAGTATCTCCTTCGATATTTTTTCAAGGTCTACGCGTTTGGTGATATAGTTAATCAATCCCTTGAAAAAAATGTCCTATAGAGATGCAAATAATTACTACACATTTGAATGCGGATTTTGATTGCATAGCCTCAATGATGGCGGCAAAAAAAATATATCCGGAGGCCCTTCTCGTACTACCTGGAAGTTCAGAGAATAAGGTGAATGAATTCTTTCAGCAGGAAAAATTCCCACTAGAGTTCAAACGTGTCAAAGATATCCAGTTGGATAAAGTCACTTTACTCGTTTTGGTGGATACCCATGATCCAAAACGGATTGGAGTATTTTCTCCTTTGATGACTCACCCCAATGTGAAAGTCCATATTTATGACCACCATAAGAATCCCGTTCTGGAGGGTAGGTTTGAAATAGTGGTCGTTAAAAATAGAGGTGCGTGCACATCCATTTTCTCTGAGATACTTGAAAAAAATAATATTTCTTTGACAGTTGAAGAAAGCTCATTGATGGCTTTGGGGATTTATCAGGATACCCATTCCCTTACTTCTTCCTCAACCACTCCCGAAGATTTAGTGGCAGTGAGTAACTTATTGCGTAAAGGCGCCGATCTGGATCAGGTTTCCCGGTACATGTCGCAAAAATTAAACATAGAGCAGTTGGGTGTCTTCAATGAGTTGGTGGCGAACCTGGACAACCAGCTCATAAATGGAGTCGAGCTAACAGTAGCGACAGCATCGGTGGAAGATTATGTTAGTGATCTAGCTTATGTAGTAAGCCGTATACTGGAATTGGAAAACCTGAATGCTTTATTTGTCATTGTTCGAATGGATAAAAGAATTTATTTGATAGCGCGAAGTCGAGGTCATGAAGTCGATGTTTCGCGAGTGGCCGAAGTGTTTGAGGGAGGAGGTCATCGTAACGCGGCTTCAGCCAGTATCAAAGATATGACACTGGTGCAGGCGCGAGAAAAACTCCTTACAACTTTGTCTGAAATTGTGCAACCTGCGAACCGGATAAAAGATGTGATGCACTTCCCCGTAGTCTCGGTTGCAGTGCATGACTCTATACGCTCTGTGGAATCGGTTCTTACGCTATACAACCTGAATACGTTGCCTGTTTTATTAAATGATAAACCGGTGGGGTTGATATCTCGGCAGATTGTGGAAAAAGCGATTCATCATAAATTGGAAGAAGATTGTGTTGAGGAGTTTATGGTTCAACGGTTTTCAGTCTCCTCGCCCGATGAGTTTTTTAATTCGGTGATCCCTCTCATAATCGAAGAGAAACAGAAACTAATACCTGTTGTGAGCCTTGAGGGTAAGCTGGTTGGTGTGGTGAGCCGTGGCGATATTCTTCGCGAATTGCATGCCAGTGAGGATGGAGATAGAAACCAAGCGGGGGCTCAGAAAAATATCAAGAGTTTGCTTAAGGAAAGGTTGGGACAAGACCTGTTGAGTCTGTTGGAAAGGGTTTCGCAAGTTGCCAATCGATCTAAAGTCTCGGTCTTTGCTGTAGGAGGGTTTGTTCGAGATTTGATGTTAAATGTTTCCAATAAGGATATTGATATTGTCGTTGAAGGTGATGGAATACTATTTGCCTCCTGTCTTGCAGAAGAGTTTGGAGGCAGAGTTAAGTCCCATGAGAAGTTTGGGACTTCGGTGGTTATCTTTCCGGATGGATATAGAATTGATGTTGCCACAGCGCGATTGGAATATTATGAACACCCTGCGGCATTGCCGACAGTCGAGCAAAGCTCAGTAAAGTCGGATTTGTACAGAAGAGACTTTACGGTCAATAGCATCGCGGTAAAATTAAATGGAGAGGACGCTTTTTGCTTGATCGATTTTTTTAATGGTGAAAGGGATGTTAAAAATAAAGAAATTCATGTTCTACATAATTTAAGTTTTATTGAGGACCCGTGCCGGTTGTTCCGGGCTATAAGGTTTGAGCAACGGTATGGCTTTAAGATTAGTAGACAGACAGAAGCCTTTATGAAAGTAGCTATAAAAAAAAGGCTCGTAGACTCTTTGAGCGGTACGCGACTTTTAAATGAGATAATTTTAATTCTTAAGGAGAACCAACCCTTAAAATGTATCTTAAGAATGAAAGAGCTTGATCTTTTGCAATTCGTTTCACCACAAATGATGGATGTTCAGGCTCTGGAAAAAATTCCATCAGTATTGTCCTGGGCTGAATTTGTATCGCTTCCTGATGATCCTGAATTATGGTATGTGTATTTTTTGTCTTTGCTTTATTCTCTAGACGAAGAATCTTTTGTGCAAACTGCTGAAAGATTGCAAATGCAGGCACGTTTGAAAAAAGCATTGATCCGGGATAGAGAGACCTGTAAAGAAAGTTTGATACTTCTTGAAAAGGATAGAGATTGGAGCCCGGAGACGATCTATAATCAACTGTCCAAACTTTCGGTAGAAGCGGTAATCTATTTTCTTGCAGTTGCATCAACAGATCGCGCTAACCAATATGTGAATACTTATTTTACCCAATACCATAAGCAGGCAGAGTTGTCGCTGACGGGAGATGATCTGGTGGAAATGGGAATTAAACCCGGCCCTGTTTTTCAGTCTGTGTTCAAAACACTTCGGGAAGCCCATGTAAAAGGGGCGATTGAAACTAGAGAGGAAGAAGTGGCCTTGGTTAAGAAGCAATTCCTTGAGCAATAGTTATATGTGATATAATTCAATCTTTTAATTCAGGTGATTTGTTGTGGCCAGTGTTGAATATCTTATAAAGCAGTTTTTGACTCCAGATAAAAAAAATCTGGATTTGAGTAATCAAAATATCGGGGACAAGGGTGCCATCACCCTGTCAAAATCGAAAAGTATTAAGCGTTTAAAAAAACTCATGCTTCCGAATAATAATATCAGTGATGAAGGAATCAGTGCTATTGTCAATTCGGAAAATTTCAAGCACCTGACCGATCTGGATATATATGGGAATGTTATCAGTGATGATGGTGTTAAGGCGATTGCCGAGTCCCCTTATATGTCCAATTTGAAGAAGCTGAGTCTCTATGGAAACCTTGTAGAAGATGAAGGGGCTATAGCCATAGCCGAGTCTCAGGTTCTTTTAAAACTCAAGCATCTATTCATCACTTCCAACCGAATTCGGCGCGAAGGAATTGAAGCTCTAAAAAAAGCCAAATGCCGAACTCGTTTATGCCACCTTCATGTGGATGATTTGAAAGACTTCTTCTACGAAGAGGAGCAGGACTATGACGATACCGATCTGATTAACAGTTGGGAGGAGTTAAAAGCCCGCTCCGCAGAAAAAGCGGATTCTGAAGAAGATTGATCTTAATGAAATATGGACTCAGGCCACTGGTATTTTTTATGGTGGTGTTTTTATCTGTCACCCTCGTTTCTGCGCAAGTCGATGTTTCAGGCTCTGATGAGCATGAAACCTTGTTTAAGGATAGTCTTCAGAGAGATGTCCTTAATCTTTCTGGAAAGAAAATTGGGGATAAAGGTCTTGCTATTCTGCTCAAGCAAGAGTTTTTAAAAGATCTGAAAAAGATAGATTTGCGCTATAACGAAATCAGCCCCGCCGGTGCCAAAATGTTGGCAAACACACCTCCTTTTAAAAAACTTAAAACTTTAATTCTCAAACATAATTTTTTTTCCGATGAAGGTGCTATAGCCCTTGCGAAATCGAGTAGCTTTCCTAAGTTGGAAAACTTGCAATTAGGGTGGAATGAAGTCAGGGATGCTGGGGCATTGGCTCTTGCAGAGTCGCAAAATTTCCCTGAGTTAAAAAAGCTGGATTTAAGAGGGAATTTCCTAGCTGGTCAAACAAAAGATATTCTAAGATCTTCTTTCTCCCACCTCAAGTCTCTACGCATATTTCAATCTGAGTGACCTGTTACTTTAATGGGATTCCCTTGTAAAATGGGAAATACTTTGATTCCTGGTTAAACCTGAATGATTCCTGAGTCTTCGTCATAAAAAAACGTATCGCCATCTGGACCCCGGTACGATATTTCTTTTACTTCCCAGATTTGTTTTGCTTTTACATCTGCTTCGGCAGCATGAAACCTGCCATTTTCTTCACGTTGTAATAGTAGGAATTTGTTGTTGTTATTTGACACGATTTGCCAAACAAAAAAATCGCTTTTAACAACTCCCTTTTCGTAATCAATGTTGATGATGTTCATTCCTTCAGACCTTATTTAATTGAGGTTAATAATTTATGCTTGCTGCGATTTCGCGTGCCTTTTTCATCGACTTTTTTTTGCTTGCGGTATGTGAATTTTTCAAAATTCGCCGGGCCAGCTCAACCGTAGCGTCACGGGTTTTATTGAGTTCCAATCCTTGTTTCTCGAAAAACTTTTTTAAGCTGGAAGCTTTTAGGCTAAGGAGTGTATCAGAGCTGCTACTTTTATTTTTTGCGGTGGATGCCTCTTCTTTAATCAGATCATTAATGATTCTTATTTCTGGAACGATGCCATTCTTTGTGATATCTGCGCCGGCTGGTGTGAAATATTTAGAAGTGGTTAGCCGTAATCCAGAACCATCACTTACTCTGAAAATGGTTTGTACGGAGCCCTTACCATAAGAGTTTTCTCCAATTATCAATGCGTTGCCCGAATCTCTTAAAGCCCCGGCAACGATTTCAGATGCGCTGGCGCTGTACTGATTGATAAGTACCACTATAGGCATCTTATAAAGGCTTTCTTTGTATAAGCTTCGATATTCGCGATAATCATCTTTTGAGCGACCTTGCGTGTAGACAACCATTCGCCCTTTGAATAAGAAATGGCTGGCAACTTTAACCGATTGGTTGAGCAGCCCTCCTGGATTTCCGCGCAGATCCAGAATGAAACCTGTAACACCTTCCAGTTTTGCTTGTTTTAAATATTTCTTCAACTGTTTCTCTGTTAGTTTTGAGAAGCTGCTAATTTTAAAATAACCGATGTGGTTTTCCAGAGGCTCGTATTCCACTGTGTTGACAAGGATAATTCTGCGCGTCAAGGTATGAGTGTATTCCTTTTTTTCACTGGATCGGTACAAGGTGAGAGTGACCTGGGTTTCAGGGTATCCTCTGAGTAAATTTGCAAGCTCTTGGATGTTTAGTCCCTTAATTTCTTTTCCGTTAACTCGTAGAAAAGAGTCATCGGATTGTATTCCCGCTTGTTTGGCTGGGGAATCATCCATGGTTTTGACTACAAAAAGACGGTTGTCTTTCATCGTAATGATCATCCCCAGTCCACCATACTTTCCCTCTGTATCTCGCATCGAATTTTCGAATGCTGATTCATCGAGGTATCTAGAGTAGGTGTCTAGAGAGCCCATTACGCCTCGGATCGCTGCAACCTCGAGGTCATTCTTGGATAGTGACTTATTCGATTGGTCGTGCAGAAAATAATAAACTTTTTGTAGCGCGTCCAGGTCATGGCGCATGTCGTAATTTAGAAAGTATTTCTTGGATTTATTGTTGAATGTGATTGTGCTTCCGGAAGGGGTGGTGGTCACATTCGCAGAATCTGTAGTCTTGACCATTTTCTCTATAGCGGCCGAAAATAGTTTTTTATGGTCAGGAGAGTACACATATTTTTCAGACACAAGTTCAATAATTTCCTCAAAGGTTTCGAGGTCATGGTTGAAAAAACCTGCATGCGCAGTAGAACTCAAATGAGTCCAGCTGGAAATGGATGCCGCCCATAGCAATATGATGATTGCTGGCATTAGAATCCACCGCTCTTTAAGTCTCATTTATGTTTGGGGGTTAAAAGGACAAATGAATTTTTAGGAATCGATTTACTGATTCTTTAGAATATCTTCAAATATGATTTCCAGATTAGCCGTCATGTCTTCGATATTGCCTTCGGTGATGCTGGGAGCCACTTTTAAAACATCATTGATAATAATTGTAGGGGTTTCGTTGGCCTTGTACTTTTTTGCCAACGCAAGCGACTCATCAGTTTTAGCCTTGATCGCATCTGACAGCATGCCTTCTTTCATTTCTTTTTCTATTTTAAATTCCTTTGCGAGGAAACGAATGACTTTAGGTTGAAATACATCTACGCTCAATTTGAAACTGGTGTCGAATAATTCCTGAGTGAACTCTTCTTCCATTCCGAGGCCGTCGGCAATATAAAATGCCATAGCAGGATAGGCCGTCTGGTTTCCCCAGTAAATTGGGTATTTTTTATGATGCAGCTTGTCTTTAAATTTTGCGCGAAGCTTCTTAGAGGTTTCCAGGAATCGATAGCAGTGACCGCAGGAGTAATTGAAAAACTCTAGCATTTTTATAGTTTTTGCGCCTTTGAGTTTATTTATGTCACCAATGACTTCATATTTTCCGCGAATTTTTTCATCGGCTGCAACTGTGCCGGGAAACAAAAAAATGAATGCGAGTAAAATGGCTGCCGCCTGTTTCATGAACTTCTCCTTAAAAGTACGCTGATATTAGTGTTTTATTTTAGGCCAGTATTGTGTGAAGTTAAACCTAGGACTGTGATTTTTTACATGGCATCTTTTGCATGCCTTATGCGCATTATTCCCAAATCCTGGGGCTGGTGCTGAAGCATGCTTTTTGCCAGCACCATGGCATACTTCGCACTGGACATTTTTTAATTCTGGAGTGTCCAACTCACTAATAAATCCACCGGCAGTATTATAACCAACGACATGGCAAACCAGGCATTCTGGATCAAAAGCCTTGTTGATTTTTCTCAACGTTTCATAGGCTCTTCCATGTCTGGATGATGACCATTTGTCATGGGCTATCGAATGACAGGTTTTACAGACAGTATCGCCAGCGTAAATCGAAACTTTATCCTTATTGCGTTTGGCTGCAAGGCTTTCAAAAAACATAGCCTCAACTTCATTGTTGTAACTTTCGTATAATTTTAACATTTCAGGGTCTTTATTAATACTTGAATCAAGCTTAACCATACGCTGTTCAAAAGTGATTTTCCCCATTTCATCCAGCGTTATATGTAATTCGCCCATTTTTTGTCCCCGAGGCGAGGCTTGAACGAAGATTTTTTCAGCTTTGTATACAGGTTTCATGTCTACTGTGTCGGCTTCGTTAGTAATATGTCCATTTATGACAATGTCTACTCCATCTTTATCTAGATATTTTAAAGCCTTCTCTTTTTTCATATGGGTGAGCAAAATGACGATATCTGCCGTCTTTTGAATTTCTACGATTTCTTGAGAAAGGGTTTGCTCGGGATCGGCAATATTCAGCCCAGCATGGTTTTTTAGATAAAAAAGGTCAGGGTCAACGACCGCCAATACAGCGACGTTCAATCCATTTGAAAATTTCTTAATTCGTTTTTTTTGTAGGGGAAAGTTTTGAAGAGCGATATTGCTAGCAATGAAGGGAATGGAATGACTTCTTAAAAATTTTGATCCATACACCAGGTCGCGCTCTCCCAGTGCAACAGCATCGTAGCCCATTTTTTCAGTTGCTGTCATAAGTGTCTTTGCTTTCAATTTACCTTGTCTTGTTGGTTCTTTAAAATGATCTCCTGTGTCGACGAGTAAAAGATTAGGCTTGTTTTTTCGTATATCATTAAGATATTGCATACGGCGCTCAATGCCGCCTTGATCTTCTTCTTTGGCACAGCCACAGGGTTTTAGCTCAGCCAACAGGTTTCCGGTATAAACTACAAGCAGTTTCTGTGTTTCAGCAGCAACCGGAGAGGGGAGGTCCGGGCGCGGTGCAAGACAGGCGGTAAGAAATACCAAAAGTAATATCGCGAATCGTTTCATGGTTTCTAAGGTATCGAAACCTTAAAGCAATTTCAATTGATTGTTGCCACAAGAGGCAGAGACGGTTAATATTGAGTTCTACTTTGAGGTTTTCTTATGCCAAAGCGCAAATCTGAAATTCATATGCATTCAATATTCTCCGATGGAGAATTTTCGCCTGCCCAGCTGATTGATATTGCCCAAAAAAATGAAGTCACGCTTCTCTCTCTGACAGACCACGATACCTTTAGTGGTATTCCAGATTTTTTAGAGGCGGCAGAGGGGACAGACATCGAGGCTTTTCCGGGTATTGAGATCACCGTAAAGTTTCATGATTTCAATATTCACTTACTGGCCTATTTTAAGGATTATGAATCTATTGAACCGGAGTTGCTCAATCGGGTAAAAGATATGACTGAAACTCGTGAAAGACGAATGCGAGAACTTATCGAGCGAGTCAATGGTGTTATCCCCGAAAAATTCAGAGGCCGCATAGAGTTCGATAATGTCAAAAAGGCAGCTGAAGGGGTGTTGGCAAGGCCTCACCTGGCGCGTGAAATGGTTCGCTTGGGCATTGTCTCCAGTACCAATCAGGCTTTTGAACGATATCTAGTGAAATACAATGTGCAACGAGAAAACCTTGATGCCGCTACCGCTATCTCTCTGATACGACAAAGTAAGGGTGTCCCTGTTATGGCGCATCCAGGTGAGCGATCTTATTCCCTGATTTGTCCTGATAAAGGCCGCAAAAAAGAAAACGCTCCGGTCTTGGTCGAAGAGTTGAAAGCGATGGGACTGCTTGGTCTCGAATGCCATTACCCCTATCAGGAAAGAATGGGAACCGTGCAATATTTCATCGATCTGGCAAACAAATTTGATCTGATTGTTACCGGTAGTCGCGACTTTCACGGATTTTATAATCATCAGCGGGTCAACATATTCGGCACCACCAAAATGGAGCCGGTTTTCATCGACCAGTTCCGGTCTGTTTGGAATAACTGACTATCCCTCGCTGGGTGCCGCTGGGAAATCAATTGCAGTTCCTGCGATGTGGTTGAAGTAGTTGGCGAATATGTTTTTTGCCACAAGTGCGACGATCTCTATTATCTCTTCTGAGCTGTAACCTGCCTGTGTAACCGTATTATAATCATCGTCCGAAACCCAACCCTGGCTGGAAACAATTTTCCTTACAAACTCTAGCCCTGCCTGAACTTTTGAATCGGTAGAGACTCCT
>JBLFWU010000041.1:0-24432 GCA_047610985.1 Nitrospinales bacterium
AATCTACCATAAAGACCAGGACCTTTTCCATGAGTATGAATCAAATCCGGTTTCTCTCTCCGCAAAACTTTGAACAATTTGAAGAAAGCAGACAAAGACAGTTTTCTTAAGACCAAATCATAAGGTGTAATTCCCAAGGCTATCAACTTATTCCAGTAGGAACCATCGTTGTGAGTACAAATGATGATATCCCATTCCTTGCGGTCCATTTTTTCCAGCAAGCTGTATATATGTCTGGGGCCTCCTCCGGGTGCGGTGGTACCGCTGATGATAGCTAATTTCATGGTCGAGGCTGGGTGGTTAACGGAAGATGAATAAATAATACGATATTTCCGAACCTTGAGGAACTGTGTTGAGGAACTTTATTTTTTTGCCCTTTCAGGGCAGGTACAGCGATATTTGCGGATCAAAATTATAAAACGATAATTTTGATTCTCGTCAATAGTGTGCGGCTCAAGGCCGCACACTACATCGGATTAAATTTTGCCAACCGCACATCGTTTACTTATCAGTGCCGATCCGTTAGCGTCACGCTGAATCTGCTTCGAGGTCGGTATGAGACAGGAGGTTTTCATCCTCAATAGCCATAGCGATGTTTGGGTCGGACTTAAAACTATCGTTGATCGCACTCAACAAAGTAGATGCATCTGAATAATAAGATTGTTTATTCGCCTCATCGACTTTTCGCAGCGAAAGATCTTCGTACATGGCAACCATATTTTCCGAACGTGAGATGGACTCCCTTACTTTCGTGAAGGGAATATTGCGTTTTTTACTTTCAATCGCATGCTCTGCATATTTTATCCATGAATCAACATCACCAGCAGCATCGCCAAGCTCAATATAGTTTTTTCGCATTTTCTCTTTTCCAAATTTTTGCAACTGCTCCACTTTTTCTCTTCCCCAACCGTTCAACGGCATTCCTTTAGTTGCCCGGCAAAGATGTTTCAGTGAATGCACCAGTCGATTCATCTGACTGTCGAGTTGCATACCATAATTGGTATATTCTTTAATCTCCATAACACTTTCAAAAATATGCCAAACACCACCACGCTCTTGAACGGCAGTTCTTCTTTTATCCAGTGCGTTGGCCTGGGCAAGACAATCCTGTTCACTTTTCACTTTAGGACTTGAAGTCGATATAGTCCTAAGTTTTTTTGCCAGCGATGTATCAACTGGAAGAGCAGGCAAAGTTTTGTATGAAGATCCAGAGATCTGGGCACTAGATCTCGTCAACGTTTCTTTGCGCACCCAAGTATTTTCTTTAAATGGCATTTGCAATTGGGCTTCCTCAATAGGTTCAGCGGAACACCCTGAAACAAAAATCCCCGTCATCGCGACACATAAAACAACTTGTAAACACCTTATTTTAAACATTTTGGTCTCTCATTAATTTTGGGAAAATAGTCCACCTTTATACACTAAATTTTTACCCCTTGCATGAAAAGGAAATGGCCTAACTTCCCTCTAACGTCAATAAATTGACGAATTTTAAATGGATATGAGTCGGTGATGAAACCATCAAAATACCGCAATCTCACAAACCACCATATTTAAAAGGGATATATTAATTTAATGATGAAGTTCCATAAATAGCACCGCAAGGCACATGACTTGCAAAAATCCTTGAGTGATAACCGGTTTCTGTCGTTAAGAGAACTATAAATTTAAGAATATCAAAGGTTTGTATACTATGAAATTAAAAAAGCTACTCTATTTACTGATTACTGTCTTTCTATTTTCCGGGTGCGAAGTGAAAATGGGCCCCTCGACGTTCTGGAGCAAAGTATTCCGAACTCAAACCGACTCTAAATATTATATGGGGAAGACTGAAGATTTGGTGCAATCTCTTACCGAAGATGTTGCTGAATATGAAATCAACAAAGTAACGGTATTTGATCTTGTCGACGAAGAGAACAAAACTCCTATTCTCGGCGAATACATTTCAACAAGAATTGTTGAAGCCATCACCAAAAAGTATTTCTTTCGTGATAAGCAATTTCGAGTGGCACAAAAAGGCGAGGTCAAATCAGTTTTAGATAGCTTAAAACTTCAGCCTTCGTTTCATTACAATAAAAGTGAGTTGCGTCATTTGGGAAAAGCCCTCAACTCGCAGGCCGTCATTACCGGAAGGATCACCGACCTCGGAACCAATCTAGATGTTCATCTTACTTTGACCGATGTCATGAGTGGGGAAGTTATCGCATCCACATCCGAGCCTTTAACGCGAACCAAGTTTGCGGTTGAAATGTTGAGGCATCATTAAGAATGTTCAAGCGTTGTCAATAGCCCGGCGGTAGCGGGCAAGTGCCATCAAGGGGAAAAAGTGCTGGTACATATGGTACTTGATGAAAAAATGCACGGGAAATCCTGTTCCGGTAAATTCATCTTCTGACCAGGTTCCCTGATCGTTTTGATTGCGCATCAAAAATTCTACCCCGCTTTTTGCAGCATCTCCTATAGCTTCTCCACCTGCAACCAGCGCCAGCAATGCCCACGCAGTTTGCGAAGCCGTGCTTGTGCCGCGTCCGCGCAAGCTGGGTTCTTCATAGTTCTGGCACGTTTCGCCCCAACCGCCATCTTCATTCTGATGCGACCTCAACCATTGAATGGCTTTGCGGCTAAAAGGTTGGCTCATGTCTTCACCCATCGCCGACAACCCGGTCATAGCCAGAAACGTTCCATAAACATAATTCACTCCCCAACGACCAAACCAGCAACCATCAAGTTCCTGCCCCTCCTTAACAAACTTTAAGGCGCGTGCGACTTGCGGGTGCTCTCTTTTGAATCCCCATTGCGACAGCATCCATAGAATACGGCTGGACACATCAACAGTAGGTGGATCGAGTAAAGCTTTATGGTCAGCGAAAGGAATTTCGTTTAAAACTTCTTTATCATTGTCGACATCGAAAGCTCCCCATCCGCCATTTTTACTTTGCATGTTAAGCAGCCAGCTCAAGGCTCTTTGACATTCATTCAGCTTCCAGCGGATGTCGGGAACATCTATCCGGTTCAGAGCCATCAAAAGTTCTGCGGTGTCGTCTGTATCAGGATACAGTTCGTTATAAAATTCAAACGCCCAGCCACCTGGTTCGGCATGAGGTTTTTTAACCTGCCAGTCTCCGCGTTTGACTACCTGTTTGGTGAGAATCCATTCCGCAGATTTTATAAGTGCCGGGTGATCCGTTGGCATTCCCGAATCCATCAATGCGTTCAAACAAATCGCTGTATCCCAAAGCGGCGAGACACAGGCCTGCATCCATAGTCGGTCTTCTTTTTCCAGAAGAAAGCGATCAACCGCTTCCATCCCTTTAACACACGCGGGATGATCTTTGGGATAACCCATCAGATGCAACGCTAATAAGGAGTTGAGCATGGCAGGCTGAATTCCAGCCCAGTCGCCTTCCTCTTCCTGATGTTCCAGTGTCCATTTCTCTACTGCACGTAGAGCCATTTTACGACAAGGTTTCCAAGAGGACTTACCAATGAATTTGATGATTCGATCAAGGTAGATAAATGTGTTTCTCCAACTCGTGAACGGCAGGCCGCTCGGCTTGAAATCGAGATCATTGTCGTTTTCCGTGAACAGTTCCTGAACATCCCGACCGGCAGGTAAAGAATGCACCGGCTCCAGAGAACGCACTACAGAGAGCGGCACTACGGTGCCACGTGACCAACTAGAAATTTCGTAGATATTAAAAAAGAATCCATTCGGTAATAGAATAATTTCCGCCGGGATGGCGGGGCAAACATCCCAGGATACTTGTCCGAACATAGCGAGGAATATTTTTGTGAAGACGCGAGTCTTTTTTATGCCTCCGTTTTTATGGATAGCATCTCTGGCGCGCACCATTTCTTCCCGGTCCGCTGGCACTCCAGCCATTTTAAGTGCCATATAAGATTCAACCGTGGAGTTGATATCACACAGACCACCATAAAAAAGCGGCCAGCTACCATCTTCACGTTGCATATAAAGCAGATAATTGACTATTTTTTGCTGGCGTTCACTGTCCAGCCGATCCGTGAAATGCATAAAGAAAATCAATTCTGCAGAAATAGTTACATTGGCTTCCAGCTCATCCACCCAATAACCCTTTTCATTCTGACGAGATAGTAGATATTCCCGTGACCTTTCGATAGAACGGTGCAACATATCCTCATTTACAGACACTCCATCAGATGACACAGAGGGTTCTTCCATTTCCGCAACTTTCCTCATATTTTCCATATAGTTAGCTGATATCCACAAAAATTCTTTTAGAAGACTAAATTAACCCATTTTAGGATATAAAGCAAAACCCCTCATATTGACGTATCGAACAAAACTCATTGACAATATTGCAAATCTCTTTTAATATAACCGGTTTACGACATACAAAATTTAATATCAAACAGAACCGGAAATAATGAAGACAACTTTTTTTGCAAAACCTGGCGAAATCGAGAAGAAATGGGTGATCATTGACGCAACAGATAAAGCTGTCGGGCGCATCGCCAGTAAAGCAGCATCGATCATTCGCGGAAAAACAAAACCAACTTTTACCCCACATACTGATACTGGGGATAATGTCATTATCATTAATGCATCAAAGGTTAAGTTAACCGGAAAAAAATGGGACGACAAAATCTATTACCACCATACCGGTTGGCCGGGAGGAATCAAATCCATTACGGCTAAAGAAGTTTTGGATAAGAAACCTTCGGACCTTTTGCAAAAAGCCATTCGAGGTATGTTGCCCAAAAACAGATTGGGACGCACCTTGAACAATAATTATCGAATATACGACACGGACCAGCATCCTCACGGGGGACAGAACCCCGAAACCGTAGTTATTTAATTTCCCTAAAGAAAAAGACGGAGAGTAAAAAATATTATGGACGGCACCATCGAACGATTTTATGCAACAGGAAAACGAAAAGAATCCATCGCGAAAGTATGGGTTCAAGCTGGCAATGGCAAAATCACGGTTAATAACAAATCCTTGAAAGAGTATTTTTGCCGCGAAAGCCTAGAATGCGTTATCAAGCATCCGCTAATCACAACTGAAACCCTTGAGTCAGTCGATATCAAAGCAACGGTTAAAGGAGGCGGACTTTCGGGTCAGTCTGGCGCTTTACGTCTGGGAATTTCCCGAGCTCTTATTTTGACCAACGCCGATCTGCGAGCACCTCTAAAAAAAGCAGGATTTCTCACCCGAGATTCCAGAGCAGTGGAAAGAAAAAAATACGGGCAGCCTGGCGCGCGTAAAAAATTCCAATTCTCCAAGAGATAAGCAGCAACTCCTCTTCGAATTCGTCTATGAGCTTTGCCATCTGGCAAAGCTTTTCGAGGAAAAGGGACCTCTTTTCCTCAACAATCAAGTAAAATCCAAAGAACGACCTCGTAGCGGGAAAATGAGGTGTTTGAATAAGACACTATTAAAAAAGTGATTAGGCACGGATAATAAAGCCCGCTTGTAAAAGTGAAGCAAAATCCGTTAGGAGTCTTTTATTATGATAAAAGTCGGCATTGCCGGAGCCAGCGGGTATACCGGACTCGAGTTGATACGCCTTTTGGTAAATCATCCTGAGGTCGAGTTGACCGTTTTGACTTCCGAGACATATAAAGGAAAATCAATAGCCGATGTTTTTCCATCATTGAATGGAATCGTCGACATTGAATTGCAACCTTTCGATTGTGAAATTTTAAAAGCCTGCGATGTGGTTTTCCTGGCGTTACCCCACACCACCGCAATGGACAAGCTGCCTCAATTAATCAAGTCCGACTGCAAGGTCATTGACCTGAGTGCCGACTATCGGTTGAAAGATGCTGATGCTTACCCAGAATGGTACTCGCTGACTCACACACATCCCGAATTATTGTCAAAAATCGTATACGGTCTTCCTGAGTTGCATCGCGAAAAAATAAAAAGTGCACAGGCAGTTGCCAACCCTGGTTGTTATCCCACCAGTGTTATTCTTGCCTTGGCTCCCTTGATGAAAACCGATTGGGTGAACTTGGACAGCATTATTTCTGATAGCAAGTCAGGAGTTTCGGGAGCGGGACGCAAGCCTTCCATGACCAGCCAGTTTTCGGAAGCAAACGAAGGACTGAGCCCTTATGGCTTGGCAGGTCACCGCCACACGCCCGAAATGGAACAGGAGCTTTCTAACCTGGCGAACAAACCTATTAAAATCAGTTTTTCTCCGCATCTCATACCTATGAGCCGCGGAATGCTGAGCACGATTTACATCGACCTAAAAAAGAAGCTAAGCGATGATGAACTGATCGAACATTATCAAAAATTTTATAACGATGAATATTTCGTTCGCGTTCTGAAAAAAGACCGGTTTGCGAACACTCACTCTATCGCTGGCTCCAACTTTTGCGATATCGGAATCAAGGTAGATGTACGGGTAGATCGACTCGTCATCACCAGCGCCTTGGACAACCTTGTCAAAGGTGCTTCGGGGCAAGCTATTCAAAATATGAACATCATGCTTGGGTTTGAAGAAAAAATGTCACTTCAATCACCAGCAATTTTTCCTTAGAGCACCATGAAAATATTAAAAAACCGCAACCCCGCCGTGCCGGGATTCAAAGCCGCGGGACTGGACTGCGGAATAAAAGACAATTGCATCAAAGACCTGGCGCTCATTATTTCAGAGTGCCCCGCAACCGCTGCAGCTGTCTTCACAAAAAACCGTGTGGTGTCGCCGGGTGTGACTTGGAGCCGTCGCGCGCTGGCCAAGTCAGGTAGCTGCCGCGCCGTTATCGTTAACAGTGGGAATGCCAATTCGGTAACCGGTTCAAAGGGGTTAAAAGATTGCGACGCAATTACAAAAAAAGTTGCCCAGGAACTTGGCATTCCACATAATGAAGTTTTCATTGCTTCCACAGGAATTATTGGTGTTCCACTTCCTTCTGATAAAATCTTAAAGGCCACTCCAAAACTGGTTACAGAATTAGGCGGAAAAGCTAAAAACTGGACCGATGCATCCGAAGCCATCATGACCACCGATCTAGTCTCCAAATCAGATCGGATAAGTTATTCTTTTAAAGGAAAACGCATCGTCATTGGGGGAATCACCAAAGGATCTGGAATGATCCACCCCAATATGGCTACTATGCTCGGGTTTGTGTTTACCGATGCCGTCATCGATTCAAAAACACTTAAAATGGCCTTGATAGACGCCGCAGATCGCTCCTTCAATCGTATCACGGTTGATGGAGACAACAGCACTAACGACTGTGTTGCCATACTTGCAAATGGAAAGGCGAAAAATTCTACGATAAAACCTGGCACGCCAGGCTATCGAGAATTCTTAAAGGCCTTGACGAAACTATGTAAAAACCTGGCATCGAAAATTGTTCTTGATGGAGAGGGCGCGACCAAGTTCGTCACGGTCCGGGTTCAAGGAGGAAAAACACGTAAACAGGCTTATCTCATTGCCAACTCTGTCGCCACATCCTCTCTTGTCAAAACTGCATTATTTGGAGAGGACCCAAACTGGGGACGGATTTTTTGCGCCGTGGGAAATGCAGGGGCAGCCTTTGACCCTGACAAGGTTGATATTTCGTTAAATAAAAATCGACTTTTAAAAAATGGCAACCCGACAAATCTGCCACCGCAAAAACTGGTCAAAGCCATGAAACAACATGAAATCGATATCACCATTGATTTAAAATGTGGCAAAGAGTGGGAAGAAGTTTTAACCTGCGATCTGTCCTACGACTATGTAAAAATAAATGCTGAATATACGACTTAACTTTCTAAACGCATCTAGAATTTTTTAATAATGGCAGTACTACCCATCAAAAATTGTCTCGATCCGGTTTTAAGAAAACAATGCCAGATCATTAATAATATTGACGGAGAGTTGGTTACCCTCTCGGAAAATATGATCGAAACCACCCTTGCTGCTCCGGGAGTTGGCCTCGCAGCAAATCAGATTGGAATTCCCTGGCGACTATTTGTCGTTAATATGGGAATCGAAACAGATAAAGACAATCTAATCACTCTCATCAATCCAGAAATTACTGCGATGGAAGGAAGTGAAATTGGCGAGGAAGGCTGTCTCAGTATTCCTGATATGGTTGCCGAGGTGAATCGCGCAACCCAAATAGAAGTAAAAGCCATTGATCTAAATGGTAACGATGTTCGCTTTGAAGCAAAGGGCTACCTGGCCCGCGCCTTACAGCACGAAATGGATCATTTAAACGGTGTTTTATTTTGGGACAGCTTGGGAAAAGTAAAACGTGATATCCTCAAACGAAAATTTAAGAAGAAACTTAAAGAGCAGGATGCATGAACATAGTTTTTATGGGAACCCCAGAGTTCGCACTTCCGACCTTGGAAAAAATCCAAAACTCTTCCCATTGCATTTTATCGGTGATAACCCAACCTGACCGACCCAAAGGCCGAGGCCAAAAGCAGGTCGATTCCCCTATTAAAAAATTCGCGTTGGAAAACAATCTTCCTGTTCTGCAACCTGAAACAGTCAATACGCAAGAATTCATCGCATCACTTTTAGAAAATCGCCCCGACTATATTATCGTTGTCGCGTTTGGCCAGATTCTTAGTGAAGCACTTCTTAAAGTACCCAAACAATTTTGCATCAATTTGCATTCTTCGTTGCTACCAAAATATCGGGGCGCGGCTCCCATCAATCGCGCTATCCTTAACGGAGACACTCGTTCGGGAGTTACCTCCATGATCATGGATAAAGGAATGGACACGGGAGATATTTTACTCGTCGATGAAACACCCATCGAACAAAACGACGATGCGCAATCCCTTCACGACAAGCTGTCAAAACAAGGTGGAGAGCTGATTCTTGAAACTCTTTCCCGGCTGCAAAAAAATGATCTTCTGCCAACATCTCAAAATTCTGACCTTGCCAGCTATGCTCCTAAACTGAAAAAGGAGGAAAGCCTTATCGATTGGAAAATGGATGCTGAAAGTATCTTTAACAAAATTCGGGGTTTGAGCCCGTGGCCCGGAACACATACTTTGTATAACGGCAAAAGACTTGCTATCTTAAAGGGCGAGATCGTTCAGGGAGAGTCTTCAGGTCGTCCCGGTCATGTTGAACGTATCACCGACACGGGCATTGAAGTGGGCACAGGCAAAAATCGATTAAAAATAACAGAACTTAAACCCGAAGGGAAAAAAGCGATGCCGGTAAAAAGTTTTCTGTCGGGTTATAAAATCAATCGCGACGACATATTCGGATAAGTTTTAATTTTCCAAAAATTCAAGAGGTCGATATGCCAAGAACTTTGGTTACAGGTGGTGCAGGGTTTCTAGGGTCGCATTTATGCGAATACCTGGTGAACAAAGGACATGAAGTGATCTGCATGGATAATTTGATCACAGGATCCAAGCAAAACATTTCCGGAATAAAAAGTGGCAATTTTCATTTCGTAAATCATAATGTATCCGAATTTATTGATCTGGATGGAGATCTGGATTACATTCTTCATTTTGCATCTCCTGCAAGCCCTATTGACTACTTGGAACTACCGATACAGACTTTAAAAGTAGGGGCCTTGGGAACCCATAATGCGCTAGGCGTTGCTAAAGCTAAAAATGCCACTTTTCTTTTAGCTTCAACTTCCGAGGTATATGGAGACCCTTTGGTTCATCCTCAACCTGAGGAATATTGGGGCAACGTTAATCCCATCGGGCCAAGAGGCGTTTATGATGAAGCAAAAAGATTTGCGGAAGCCATTACCATGGCTTATCACAGGACACATGGCATCAATACCAAGATCGTTCGCATATTTAATACTTACGGACCAAGAATGCGCATCAAAGATGGCCGAGCAATACCCAATTTTCTCAAGCAAGCTCTTACTGGTGAAGACCTGACTATTTACGGGAATGGCTCGCAAACGCGTAGCTTCTGCTATGTCTCCGATTTGGTCGAAGGCATTTATCGCTTATTGATGTCTGACCAACACGATCCCGTTAATATTGGCAATCCCGTTGAAATGACGATCCAGCAAATGGCTGATAAAATTTTGCAAGCAACCCAAAGCAAGAGTAAAATCGTACAAGTTCCTTTGCCGGAAGATGACCCTAAAACGCGGCAACCCAATATTACTCGTGCAAAAAAATTGCTCGACTGGGAACCTAAAGTTAGTTTGGATGAAGGACTGGGGTCTACATTGGAGTACTTTAAGCAACAGATCAATTCTTCCTGAGATGATATGCCAGGAAAAAACTCAGCTTCCATCAAAGATTGGCCAGAAGACGAGAGACCGCGAGAGCGACTGATAAAGTATGGTGGTAGTAGCATGTCCGATGCTCATTTGCTCGGAATTCTAATAGGGTCTGGAGACCGACATGCAAAAAAAAATGCGGTGGACTTGTGCCGTGATCTGCTAAACAAATTTGGAACCTTGGAAAGCATTGATCAGGCCTCCATCACCGAAATTTGCCAGATAAAAGGGATAGGTACAGCAAAAGCCGCTCAAATAAAAGCGGCCCTGGAAGTTGGCAAGCGGATGGCTGCAAAAACTTCAGGTAAAAAAATAAAGATGAAATCCAGCCGGGTTTTCTTTGAATATTTTTCACCCTTTTTAAAAAATCTGAAAAAGGAAATAGTAAAAATCGTACTTCTTGATCCCAAGCTTCAATTTATAAAAGAAATAACCATTTCCGAAGGTAGCCTGAACGCTAGCATCGTTCACCCCAGAGAAGTTATGATTCCGGCAATTAAAGAATCCGCCGCATCGTTCGCGCTGATTCACAATCATCCCAGCGGAGACCCAACACCAAGCCAACAGGATTTAGAGATCACCCATAGACTCAGCAAAACAGGAAAAATAATTGGAATAAACATGGTCGACCATATTATCATTGGTGGTAACAATTTCTTCAGCTTTGCAGATGAAGGACTTTTATAAAACCCTCTACTTCTCTAATTAAAAAAATGGAACGCGTAAAAAATCTTCTTAATATCAGTGCCAACTTAAAAAAAACAGTAGCTGAAACGCTTTCTTCTGAAATATTGGATGCAGCGAAGCAAATAAAAAGCAGACTCGAAGCAGGAGGGAAATTGTTGTTGATGGGCAATGGTGGAAGCGCAGGGGATGCCCAACACATTGCTGCTGAATTAGTGGGTCGGTTTAAAAAAGAAAGAAAAGCCATACCCGCGCTCGCCTTAACTGTCGACACCTCTTCGTTAACTGCACTTGGAAACGATTATGGGTTCGATACTATTTTCGAGCGGCAGGTTGAAGCTCATGCAAATAAAAACGATGCGGTCATTGGTATCAGTACCAGTGGAAACTCTGAAAATGTGCTTCGGGCTGTCAATAAGGCCAACGCTATCGGCGCATACACCATTGGACTTATTGGAAATGATGGTGGAAAATTAAAAGATGCTGTGAACCTTCCTATCATTATCCCTTCAAACGATACGGCTCGAATTCAGGAAGTTCATATAACCATCGGTCATATCATCTGTGAAATTATAGAAGAAGACTTGTAAATGAAAGAACGGTTTAAATTTTTCTTTGAGCAACAAGATCGGCCAAAAGTCTTAGTGATCGGCGATCTTATACTGGATGAATACATCTGGGGTGGGATAAATCGCATTTCCCCTGAAGCACCCGTTCCTATCCTAGAAACTCGCTCGGAAACCCTTGCTCTCGGTGGCGCTGCAAATGTTGCCAACAATCTGGTTGCCTTGGGATGCGAAGTTCACCTTTGTGGAGCCCTCGGTCAAGATGAAAAAGGCGATAAGCTTTTACAAACCATTCATAACCGTTCCATCCAGACAGAGGGAATATTCCGTTTTGTCCATCGACCTACCACTTCGAAAATGCGCATCATTGCGCATAACCAACAGGTTCTTCGAATAGATAAGGAAGATAACCGACCCATTACCGAAGAAACCGAAAAAAAACTCATCCAATATATAAACCAAACTCTTCCCAGTATGGATGGTGTGATTTGCTCTGATTATCAAAAAGGAATACTTACTGAAAAAGTCATACACGCGATCATGCATCGGGCAAAGAAAGCTAAAAAGCATGTCATCGTAGATCCTAAAAGCTCCGACTTCTCGCTTTATAAAGATGCTACCGTCATCACTCCAAATTTAAAGGAAGTTTCTCAGTCCGCACCGATCAAAATTACGGATAAAGAAAGCCTCAGCCGAGCTGCTGAATATCTATTAAATCTTACGCGCGCTAAAGCCATTCTCATCACCCAGGGAAAGGATGGTATGACACTTTTCCAAAACAAGGAAAAATCTATTTCTATCCCCACAGAAGCAAAAGAAGTTTTTGACGTTACCGGCGCAGGCGATACCGTTATTAGTGTGTTTAGCATGGCCGTGTTTATGGGTTTTGATTTCAAAGAAGCCGCATGGCTTTCCAATATGGCCGCCAGCATCGTGGTGGGGAAAGTGGGAACTGCCGTTGTCACCTTAAACGAAATAAACGAATTTCTTCAAGATGAAATGCTACGCACTTCTCATACCGTTCTAGAACTTGAAGAATTGAAGAAAATCGTCGGCCTTGCAAAAAGTTCTGGTAAAAAAGTCGTATTCACAAACGGTTGTTTCGATATCTTGCACGGAGGGCATATCGAGTTTTTACAAAAAGCAAAATCTCTGGGAGATATATTAGTGGTCGGGCTCAACACCGATGAGTCCGTTCGAAACTTAAAGGGAGAAAATCGACCCATAAAAACTGAAAAAGAGCGCGCCAACATTCTATCTGCATTGAAATTTGTTGACTACATCACGCTCTTTAATGAAGCCACTCCAGAAAAACTAATTCGCGAAATAAGACCTGACATTCTGGTAAAAGGCGATGACTATAAAATCGATGAGGTTGTCGGACGCGAAATAGTAGAAGGTTATGGGGCGCACGTTGAACTCATCCCAATATTAAAGGGTCATTCGACAACTATGACTTTGGAAAAAATCCTCGCCAAGCATCAACCCTCTAAGGACAGCAACGGAGATTAGAAGCGTTGCGCAGAATAACTTTCATAAGGGCTGTCTAGATTTATACAGTACCCGACCCTAAATGCTTTCCAGGAATAAGATACTGAGTTACATAATCGTCAATACCCTCTTCCAGTGGCATAACAGATTGAGAGTAGCCGGCATTGCGAATTTTTTCTGTGTCTGAGCAAGTGTGGTATTGATACTGATTTCTGATCTCTGAGGGCATATCAATATATTCAATGTTGAGTTGTTTGTTCATCGCCACAAAAATTGCTTTCGCAAGATCGTTCCAGTTTCTCGCCTTACCCGACCCTACATTAAAGATTCCTCCTACATCTTGTCGCTCCAAAAAAAACAGAGTCATAGCCACAGCATCTTTTATGTATAAAAAATCTCTTTCCTGACCTCCATCAGAATACTCAGGCTTATAAGACTTGAACAGACGTAACTTGTCCGTATCGCGTAGTTGAAGAAATCCTTTTCGCACCATGCTCTGCATGTCCTGCTTGTGGTATTCATTGGGACCGTACACGTTGAAATATTTCAATCCTACCAGATTTTTTAAGGCACCCTGCGCTTGAGCCCATATATCAAATTTTTGTTTACTGTCTCCATACAGGTTGAGAGGCTTTAAATTTTTCAATCCGGATTCATCATCGGAGTAGCCGTTTTCACCTGCACCATAAGTGGCTGCGCTGGAGGCATAAATAAATCGGATTCCCTTCTCCAGACAGAAGTTAGCCAGATGTCGCGTATACTCAAAATTATTTTTAGTCAAAAAAGATTCATCAGTTTCAGTCGTTGAAGAACATGCACCCATATGAAGTATCGCATCGCACCGGGCAAGTCTTTTCTCCAACACATCTCTCAGAAAATCATCTATCCCAATCAGACGGTCAAAAATAAGAGGGTTCAAGTTTTTCTGTTTCTCAGGATGGTCAACCTGATCGACAACCCATATATCTTTTATGCCTTTTTTATTTAATCCATGTATCAGAGCGCTTCCTATAAAACCCGCCCCTCCTGTTACAACAATCATTTATTATTTACTCCGGAGTTTCAGTTTCTCTTCAGGCTTTATAAATTTTACTTTGGCTGAAAATATTTTCAATGCGGTTAAATTAATCTCGAGGTTTGATTTCATTCCAGTTGGAATTGGGATAAAGAGGTATCCAGTATTTTCCTGAAATTTTGTTAATTTTATTTTCAAGCTTTTTCAATCGGCTTTTTGCAGATGGATGCGTAGACAAATATGAGAATACCTCTTTCATACCTTTAGAACTAGAGTTGTTTTTCTTATTTTCTTCTAATTTCAACTCTTCTTTTAGTAACTTATTATAAATACTCAACATTCCCTGCGGGTTAATTTTTGCATCCAACATTAGTTCCACCCCTTTTATATCGGCTTCCGTCTCCATTTTACGGCTAAAACCCAGGGTATCGAGTTGCCCGGCAATACTAACCGTGCTCTCCATAACGGCATTAGCATCTCCCAGAACTAGAGCCAGTAACATCCCGGATGCGAGGCTCCGTATGATTCCTCGGGTCGAGTGCTTCAAAAATATATGTTGTGCTTCATGAGCCAGTACGCCTGCGAGTTCTTCAGGCGAGTTGGCTATTTTAAGTAATCCTTCAAAGACGATAATATTTCCACCGGGCAAAGCTAGTGCATTGATTTCTTCAGTCGGCAAAATGAAAATTTTCAGGTTGTAAGGAGTCTCTTCAACTTTAGATTGCTTTAAAAGGCGGAGTATATCCTTGAGTAACGCAATTACTTTCGGGTCAGGATTTTTTTCTACAGGGAAGGCAGACAAAACAGCGTCTCCTAATTTTTCCTCCCATTCCACCGGAACCTTATCTACAAGTTGGTCCACAAAATAATGTGGAACAATTTTAAATGCCGCATAAAAAAATAAAAGGAGGATTAAAACTCCCACTATAAAAACTTTCCAATTGAAAGAATTTTTTTTTGTTCTGCGGGAAAAATCATCTGGGGCAATTCTTCGACAGTTTTCATAAAAATTAGGGTCTTCCACAACCAGAGTTTCCAACATCTCACCTGGGGTATTGAGCTGGTGTTCAATATGGAAAGGAATTGTTTCTGCAGCCCATCGAATATCCGAGTAAGGCCAGTTCACCGCAGAACGGCCTGGAAGCTTAAGCGTAATATGGTATGGAGTTAATTCGATGCGAACGGGTTGCTTTTGCGCACTTTTCCCATCGAACAGGGAACCGCTAAACTGCAATTTTGGGGTGACCATTCCCGCTCCTGACAAGAGCATTGAATAATGCCGCGATCCTTCGATACCATTAGCTTCTTGAAGGTGACGGTTTGGAAGTTTTTAGAAATTTACTAAGGGAAGTTTAACCGATGTCAATGGGCACATCCATAATATCCATACTCTCTTCGCCAAAAGCACCACTGTCTTGCATTTCCTGGACGACTCGATTGAGTTCAATATTTCCGGAAAAAGTTAGATGGTCAGCAATAAATTTACGGTTGCGAACCACAACCCAGGAATTACCCAGGCCGAAAGTAAAAACAATTATGAAAAAATTAACCATCTTTAAATTAAAATAATCTCGTCCCTTAATTGGGAAATGGAAAGTGGCACCCCCAATATGAGTATGGGACCATATATAGCGACTTAAATCAGCACTGAACCAGAAAAGATAAAACCCCAGCGTTAAAGGAGTAAGGAATAGGGCTAAAATAAATTTTTTCAGAAAATCTTTTCCTTTCCCGGAAAAACGCATCTGCACATCGCCGAACCAGGAATTCTGCCGCCAGAATTTCTCTGTCTCCATTTTAAAGTAAGGCCAATATAAGCCTAGGGTAAGTGGAACGGCCAGATAGCCTTTAAAATAAACGGCCAAGGCTTGTCGCCCCTGACCACGGAAGGAGAATCGTATTCCCCTCCACGCTGTTCTGGAAAGACGATATCTCCATGCTCCCACCATAAGAAATGGAAGCCAAAACATAAAAACCACTGTAAATAAATTCCCAACCAGTTCGCTTTCTTCCGGACCAAAATTTAGAAAGGTGTAGACACTCACTGCAGCGAAAAAAATGAAAAACAACCCAAAACGAACAGTACCTCTCAACAACTCCTTTGCCGTTCCGTGATAAGAAAAACGGTCACCGGCAAAAAGCGTTTGCCCCCAAAGGTATTGTCGCACTCGTGTCTTTGCCCAGAACCGGTAAAATCCGAGAGTGAAAACAGTTTTTATGAGATTGATGAAAGTGATGCCGAACAAAGTGCGACCATCGCCCTGAAATCCCATGCGATAAGAAGATTCAGTTTCTAAAGGTCTAGCAGGTATTGCGGGTTCAGTCTCATCGGTGGGTACCGGTAAAGGTTCTACTTCGCCTTCTGCCAGTGTGATGTCTACAGAGAATCCAATCTCTTGTAAAAATTTTGCAGCTTGGGTTGCCTGTTGGTTTGAAATAGTATTTTCAAATCGCCAAGGTAGTCCTTGGCATAGACCTTCAACTGTCGCCAGACCTTTTTCCTGATTCAGGCGGAATATTCTTGATAGCTTCTCGGCGGCTTCTGTCTTACTTTCCCCGGACCAAGTGCTTAAAGTAATCTGGTAACTCATCTTCGGGCCATCCTCCTTAACCGCCCTAACATTATTTTGATACTTAAAACCTGTGGGGGACGCGAAACTTTATCAGAAATGTTATTTATTTGAAATCGTAAGCCACATTCTGTTCTGTCCAACCCAGAAAACCATCTTTAGCAGGTACACCCGTAAAATCGGTCGCCCCTTTTGCCCAGGTTTCCGGTTTATCCCAGTTATCCCCATAATGGTACAAATACATTTTTGATTTAACATCATCCGGCAAAGTATTCAGCTCTTGATAGGAAGCGTGTACTCCGCCAAAAAACAATTGCGTATCATGAAACATGACCTCAGCCATTTTACTGAATCGAATTGGGTAATCCGCATCAAACATAGTGTCTCCAGAAATCCACGCACGTCGATTTATGAAAACACCTGAACACCATTGTGATTCATCAACGCTGATAGCCGTATCTGGAAAATGCCGGGTCCTCATTATAACCAACTCAATGGGCCCATGTTTATATGACCAGAATTTTCGGCCATCTATCTCTATATTTTGTGGACGTAAAATATTGAAAAAATCATTCAGCTGAAGGGGACGGCCCTGACTAGCCTCACAGGATTCGCAACCTCCTGCCAGACTTTTACTCCATAGCAGATCCTGGTAATCACGCAGAATAATCATATCGGGTTTTTCCGCATTAGGGGTATAGCGATTCATCAACGCGACTTCTTCCAATCCTCCAATATGGTCTGCATGGCTATGCGTAGGGTGGTAGCAACGTACTTTCAAAACACTCAGCCCAACATCATTCAATGCCAATGGTCCCTGCGTGCCACAATCAATCAAAACATGGTGATCGCCTTGGATGATAAGCATATTGGACTGTCTCCGGCGCTTTGCAAAAGCAGAACCCGTACCTATAAACACAATACGAAGATGGCCATCAGTGGTCAGGGGTAGAGACGAGCCATTCTTACAAATTTCGTTCACCTCATACATTTCTAATCTCCTTAATTTCTCCCCGAAACTAATGGATAAAAAATCTAAAACATTCCATCCACTCAGCTAATTAAATACTTTGGAACACCGTATCATAAAAGTCATAATTCGTCCATAACAGTTTGATTTTTTGGATAAAACCTAATTTTTAGACAAAAAAGATATCGTCAATCCAATAAAAAAATTAGCCCGCTCTGTCCTGCTTTTTCAGGTGGGTTTTTATGAAAGCGTTGAACTTATTAATTTTCTCGCCTTTGATAAGCATAATGAGAGTTATTTTTTGATTCGCGTCTTTCTTTGTATTCATAAAAACAACTTCGCAATTGGACTGTGGAATTTAGAAAAATTAAGTTATAATTCTTAGTTCCCGGCTTACCGGACCAATGCTTACCCGATCAATAAATCCCCTAATGAAATGAAATATTTAGTAATAATTGTCGCAGGCCTGACTGACAAACCTTTCGCTGAAAAAGATAATAAAACTCCTTTGCAACTTGCAGATACCCCCAACCTGGATGCCCTGGTACAAAAAGGTCAATGTGGCCCAGTGCAAACTCTGCCAGACAGCCTTCACCTGGGGAACGAAATTTCCTGCCTGGGACTTTTGGGCTACGATCCGGAAAAATATAAAATCGGTCATGCCGCTCTCGATGCAATTGGGCTCGGAGTAAAATATGAACCAGATGAAACCGTTTTATGCTGTGACCTAATAACCCTTCAAGCCACCCATGACGATATGGTAATGAAGGATTATACAGGCGGAAATTTATCGGCTGAAGACTCTGAGCTTTTAATAAACGCTTTAAACGAACAGGTGACTGATGCCACGTTCCATCATGGAAAGGGATATCATAATCTCGTAGTATTAAAAAATCCGCCGATACAGGAAAGGTTGACTCCACCCAACGAACTTATTGGCGAGGGAATAAGAAAGTTTATGCCCGAAGGAAAAGACGTGCGCGACCTTGTTTTTGTGATGAATCAAGCGCAAATAGTTTTGCACAATCTTCCTTACAATCAAAAACTCACACAAGAACAAAAAGATCCTGTTAACAGCATTTGGATCTGGGGAAACGGCGAGCTTCCATCGCTACCCACCTTCCATGAGCGATTTGGAAAATCGGCAGCAGTCGTCACCGCATCAACGATGGTTAAAGGAATTGCCAAGGCTTCTGGAATAGAAGTTTTAGATGTCGAAGGAGCAACTGGTTTTTACAACACCAATTATTCTGGAAAAGTAAAAACCACTCTGGCAGAACTGGAAAAGAAAGATGTGGTCTTCCTGCATATTTCCGCGGGAGAAGAAGTTTCCCTTAAAGGCAGTGTTGACGATAAAATTATGGCGATTGAAGATTTTGATTCAGAAGTAGTCAAACCCATCGCTCAAGCCCTTGAAACACAGGAAGAAACAAAACTACTGATTGTTGTCAATCATGTAAGTTCCGCATCGTTGATGAAGTATGACCGAGGTCCTGTGCCCTATCTGGTTTACTCTTCGAAATCTAAAGAAGAAACCGGCGGCTTAGAAAAATATGACGAGCAAATTTTAGAATCGGGGAAAAAATTTAACACCGCCCCCGAGCTAATCGAAGCATTTTTAAATAATGAATTATGAACATGCCAATAGTTGTACAAAAATATGGTGGCACATCGGTCGGTACTATTGATCGTATTCAACACGTTGCCCAAAGAATCGCTCGTATCCGCAAGACAGGAACCCAGGTGGTGGTCGTAGTTTCAGCAATGGCAGGAGAAACCGATAAGCTTGTAAAAATGGCCCACCAAATTTGCGACAACCCAGAAAGAAGAGAGATGGATCTTTTACTTTCTTCGGGAGAAAGAATATCAAGCGCGTTGTTGACAATGGCCCTTCAAACTCGGGGCATTCCTGCGATCTCTATGACGGGAAGACAGATTGGCCTGCAAACAGATAGCATGCACACCCGCGCACGGATTAAACAAATCGATGCTAAAAGAGCTCAACAAGCTTTAAAAAATAATAATGTTATCGTTGTGGCCGGCTTTCAGGGCATTAATGAAAAAGGCGATGTTACAACATTGGGGCGGGGTGGCTCTGATACTTCTGCCGTTGCTTTGGCAGTTGCCCTCGGCGCATCCCAATGCGAAATTTATACCGATGTTGATGGCGTTTATACGGCAGACCCAAGAATGGTACCAAAAGCAAAAAAGCTTGATGTGGTATCGTATGATGAGATGCTGGAAATGGCGAGCTTAGGGGCAAAAGTTTTGCAAATACGCTGCGTTGAATTTGCGCATAAGTTTCAAATGCCTTTGGTCGTGAAATCCTCTTATATAGAAGGGGGTAAAGGAACGTTGATCTGTGAGGAGGATTCAAATATGGAACAGCCGGTGGTTTCCGGAATCATGTACGATAAAAATCAAGCGAAAATCACTTTGAAAGAAGTCCCCGATCAACCGGGCATAGCAGCAAATATATTTGGATCCATTGCTGATGCCGGTCTTTCCGTGGACATGATCATCCAGAATATCAGCGCCGAAGGCCATACCGATTTATCTTTCACACTGGGTCGTGAAGAGTTGAATGAGGCAATGGTCATCATGGAAAAAGTGGCTAAAAAGATTCGCGCAGTAAACGTCAGTGCCAATTCGAAGATAGCTAAAATCTCCATTGTAGGCGCAGGGATGAGAAGCCATTCAGGGGTTGCGGCGCGGATTTTCAAATCGCTTTCTAAAGAAAATATTAATATTCTGATGATCAGCACTTCAGAAATCAAAGTTTCATGCATCATCGAACAAAAGCATACTAAAGCAGCCGTCACTGCGCTTCATACGGAATTTGGTCTGGACACCAAACCAACACCAATAAAAAGTATCGAGAAGAAAAGTAGTCCGGCCCGTAAAAAATCTAAAGTTACGAAAAAATGAACTCTGTAAAGATATACGACACCACACTTCGCGATGGCTCGCAAGCAGAAGGTGTGTCGTTCACCGTTGAAGATAAAATGCGCATCGCTCACAGGCTCGATGAGCTGGGAGTGCATTATGTCGAGGGCGGTTGGCCAGGTTCGAACCCACGTGACATAGAGTTTTTTTCTAAAGCTAGCCGCTCAAACTTTCTACAAACAAAAATCACCGCGTTTGGCAGCACCCGCTATCCCGATAAAAAGGTAGAAGAAGACATCGTTTTGCAAGCTCTGATGAAAACCGAAACCGAAGTTATCACCCTTTTCGGAAAAACATGGGACCTGCATGTAATAGATGCCTTGTCCACTACCCTCGATGAAAACCTGAGGATGATTTTTGATAGCATCAGCTACCTGAAAAAACACCGAACCGAGGTTTTGTTCGATGCCGAACATTTTTTTGATGGCTATAAAAATAATCCAGAATACGCAATAAAAGCAGTTAAAGAGGCTGAGTCAGCGGGTGCAGACTGGATCGTACTCTGCGACACCAACGGCGGTACCCTTCCAGATCAGGTGCACTCCATCTTTACCGAAGTTAAAAAATTCGTTTCAGTCAAATTAGGAATCCATGCCCACAACGACTCCGAATTAGCCGTGGCTAATTCACTGAACGCAGTGCTTGCAGGAGCGGAACAAGTGCAAGGAACAGTGAATGGTATTGGCGAGAGGTGTGGAAACGCGAACCTTATCTCTATCATCCCCAATTTAAAAATCAAAATGGGATACGATTGTATTTCAGACGAGCAACTTGGAACGTTAAAAGATGTTTCTGCATTTGTAGATGAGCTGGCAAATAAAGCGCATTGGAATTCGCAACCGTTTGTCGGTAAAAGTGCTTTTGCCCACAAAGGTGGTATTCACGTAAGCGCAGTGCGCAAAAATTCGAAGACCTATGAACATATCAAACCCGAATCAGTCGGTAATAACCAGCGTATCTTGATATCTGACCTTTCTGGGAAAAGCAATGTGCTTCATAAGGCCAAAGAGTTTGGCATAAATGTCGATGGGAACGATCCAAAAATTCAGAAGATATTGGCAACCCTTAAGGAATCTGAAAATCTAGGGTTTCAGTATGAAGGAGCGGAAGCTTCATTCGAATTAATGATGCGGGATGCTCTGGGTGAAAAAGAAGTCTTCTTTGAGTTTATCGGCTTTCGCGTCATCGTTGAAAAACGTCAGGAAGATGAAGAGCCTATATCTGAGGCTACCGTAAAATTAAAAGTGAACGGGGTGCAGGAAGTTTCTGCGGCGGAAGGAACAGGCCCCGTCAACGCTCTTGATAAAGCCATCAAAAAAGCATTGGTAAAATTTTATCCAGAACTGGAAGAAGTCAATCTCTACGACTACAAAGTACGAATCCTCGAAGAGAAAAAAGGCACACGCGCCAAAACCCGAGTCCTGATCGAATCAGGCGACCACCACAGCAAATGGGGAACTGTAGGCGTCTCTGAAAATATCATCGAGGCCAGTTGGCAGGCTCTGATCGATAGTGTCTCTTACAAGCTGAATTCTTTTTCAAAAAATACCAAACCTTAAGGTTCCTCTCACCGATTAGCTTCAACAGAGACCTGGATTGTTTTCACCCCACCAAAAACCCTCCCCTAAATTACCAGACAAGAACACCACAAAACATAGCCATAATATCCCCATACAGATATAATAAATTATCCCGCCTTGGAAATAGTTTAGAATTCAGACAATCTATTGATAAATATAGAAAATCAAAGTAAATCAACATGACAACAACTAAAATATACCTACCTTAAAATTAAGACAGTACAAACAGAAAAAACCCTATCTAATAAGCAAAAAATGCATACATATAAAAATATCCCCTTAATCTCAATAAATTTATTGAACTACGGTAGGTTTCCATGTAATATAAAAATATCAAAAAAAAAAAAATTGCCCAGCATTTTAAGTGAAAAATATTTTTTTATTTGGATTAACTATTTAAAAATAATTTGTGTTCCTGTTTGGGAATGAGGAGAAGGCATATGCTGAATTGGTTTAATCATTTAAAAATTATCGCAAAAATTCAAATTGGCTTTACTCTGGTTGCCGTAATCATGGTGGTTATCGTATGTAATGCAATTTGGCAAACGAAGCAGGTCAAGGAAGTCTCTGACAAAGTCGTGGATTTGCGAGTTCCTACAGCCCAAAACAGCTTGATGATGTTGAACGGTATAAACCATTCCCTTGCCGCCCTTCGCGGGTGGATGATTCTAGGAAAAGATAAATTTAAAGTAGAACGTGAAAAATCCTGGTCCCAAGAAATTCAGCCTTCATTAAATAAAATGGAAGCATTTTCTAAAAATTGGACAAACCCAGAAAATGTAGAGCGAATGACTGTCATCAAATCTAAATTGAAAGACTTCCAAAAATATCAGAATGAAATCGAAGCCATCTCTGGAACAGTCAATAATCTGCCTGCAAATAAAATTTTACTTCAAGATGCGGCGCCAAAAGCCAGCGTTCTAGTTAGCACCATTACAAAAATAATAAATCTCGAATTAAAACAGGCGGCAACCCAGGAACGAAAAGCCCTACTCGGCATGATGGCCGATGTACGAGGGACCACAGCTCGATCTTTGGCTAGCATTCGAGCTTTCCTTCTTTCAGGAAATTCCAAATTCAAAAATTCGTTTGATGTCATGTGGCAAAAAAATATTATCCGCTTTGGCGATTTAACCGCCAATAAAAATCTTTTAACACCTGAACAAGCAAAATTATTTAACGAATTCTCTCAAGCAAGAGAGGCTTTTGCTCCTCTGCCAGAAAAAATGTTCACTATTCGTGGTAGCAGTAAATGGAATGTTGCCAATACCTGGCTCGGTACCAAAGCAGCCCCAACTGCCTTTGCGATCAAAGTACAATTGGATGCCATGGCAGCAAACCAAAAGCAACTACTCGCAACTGATATGTTAAATTCTAAAAACCGTTCAGAGGCCTTGGTTACCAATCTATGGATCTTACTTGTTATAGGATTAGTATTGACTGTAGTTTTCACAAAAATCGTTGTTAAAGCAGTTAGAAAACCCATTGAAGACGCCGATCGTGTCCAGTCCATGGTCGAAAATGCTCCCTTCAATTTTATGATGGCAGATGCGAAAGATTTTAACGTGCTTTATATAAACCCGGCATCTGAAAAAACTCTTAAGACCATAGAGCAATATCTGCCCATCCCAGCCAATCAGATAATGGGAAAAAGCATAGATATTTTTCATAAAAATCCGGCGCACCAACGCAAAATATTGTCGGACCC
The DNA here is from genome assembly GCA_047610985.1 of Nitrospinales bacterium. GTDB lineage: Bacteria > Nitrospinota > Nitrospinia > Nitrospinales > VA-1 > UBA8687. Next base: position 23,738 of record JBLFWU010000041.1, read on the forward strand.
CAACAACTTGCCTTATAAAGCGCAATTTCAATTGGGCCCCGAAATCCTCGAGCTTGAAGCTGTTGCGATTATGGATAAAGATGGAATCTATACTGGCCCTATGATCACCTGGGACGTGGCAACAGCAAGAATTCATCAAAAAGAAAAGATCAATCGGCTTGGTGGCTTTGTAGAAAATAATCCGGGAAACATGATTGCAGCTGATCAAGAATTAATTATTCAGTACATGAATCCCGCATCTCAAAAAGTTCTTAAAACCTTGGAGGCGTACCTTCCTATAAAAGTGGATCAAATCATTGGGCAATCTGTTGACATATTTCATAAAAATCCAGCTCATCAACGAAAAATACTTTCTGACCCAGCCAACTTACCACATGAAGCAATGATTCAAGTGGGACCCGAAACTTTAAAATTAAGTATTACACCAAATATAGATGAAAATGGAGAGTATCTTGGGCCCATGGTCGATTGGGGAATCGTTACTGAACAAGTAAAACAGGAAAAAATTGCAAATGAGTCAATCGAACGTGAGCAAAAAGCAGCCCAAGATCTTCAAGAGAAAGTAGACTCCATGCTTACTGTAGTTCAAGCCGCATCAGAAGGAGATCTCACTCAGGAAATCGCTGTCAGTGGTGATAACGCAATTGGGCGAATGGGGGAGGGCCTCAAAAAGTTTATTTCTACCTTACGCAATG
>JBLFWU010000042.1:0-24307 GCA_047610985.1 Nitrospinales bacterium
AGTTTACACACAGGGCCAACAGGCTCTACTGCTACAAAGATAATGATCTAATAACCTATATTTTTTAACCCGAGTGGTACACTTTTACTCCGCCACACTGGTACATTTTTACTCTGCCCTTGACAATGGCGATACCACTGTTGAATTTCCAACTTCTTTTACTTCTAGTTATGACAAGTACGTGGTGGAAATTTCTGAACTAACAACAAAAACTACCGATACAGGACAACTAAGCTTGGAGTTTCATAACTCGATAGCAAGTTGGATCACAAGTTCATATAGGTGGGTTTCTAATAATGTGAACTCAAGTAAATTAGCATCGGTTTTTAATGTAGGTACGTTTTCAGATTCTAACGTTATGTTGACCAGTTTGCCTATATCAAGAGATGCCGTTGTTGGGTCAACAGTATCAGGGACTCTGAAGATAAGTGCTTTTGTTGATCCTTCAGCTAATAATGCCGCAAAAGTTGATTTTAATATTAACTATAAAGACCTTGCCAACAACGGATGGAATAGTGATGTAGGTACAGGAGGTATCTGGTCAGCTCATTATGATGTTGATGGATTCCGCCTTAAGTTGGTAAGTGGCACTGCATTCAGCGGTGGGAAGGTTTCTCTATACGGCTATGCAAATTAATAATTAAGAGTAGGCAGGGCGGCAGTAACCGCCCCACCGACGTGATTGCACACGCCACAGGATAACCCGCTACCCAGCAAAACCTTGCGAGTGTACCAGTGGAAGAAACAAAAATCCATGCAATCCGTTGCCGTGAATGTGGACGGCTGTTATTCAACGTAAAAGGTTTTTTAAACTATCTTTTAAACCTGTTTAAAGAGCATTCAATAGAAATAAAATGCCAGCGTTGTAAGACGATCAATCAAATTTAAATCAAATGCCTTCGAGCATGATTCGAGGGTATTTTATGAAAAGCTTTTTAAGTTGGGTTGGAGGAAAGTCCCGTTTAGCTCCGGCCATTATCAAACAGTTTCCAGAACATAAAACTTATGTTGAGGTTTTCGGTGGAGCAGCTTGGGTTTTGTTTCGCAAAGAGCCGTCACCCGTTGAAGTTTATAACGACATCGATGGAGACTTGGTAAACCTATTCCGAGTTGTTAAGCATCGACCATCGGCTTTATTTGAACGATTAAATCTTATTCTTTATTCAAGGGAGACCTATAAAACCTTTGTTGAAAAATGGAAAGAGAAGCCAACTGATGAGATCGAGCGCGCAGCATTGTTTATTTATTCCGTTAAATCTTCCTTTGGTTCTAATCCCGGTAGTGGATGGGGTTACGGAAAAATGAGAAAGCCCTCAAATATTATTGATCTTGAATTTATTCTTAAAGTTCAAGAGAGACTGAAAGAAGTTTATATCGATGGTCAGTCCTGTTCGAAGGTCATAACCGCGTTTGATTCTTCAGATACTGTTTTTTATCTTGATCCCCCTTATTGGATACCTAGCCAGAAATTTTATAAACATGAATTTAATCAAGAAGATCATATTGCACTTCGAGACCGTCTGGCCACGATTGATGGAAAATTCATTTTGAGCTATAACGATTCAAAAGAAGTGAGGAAGTTGTATCGAGGCTTTAAGGTCATAGCCACCGCACCGATTCATTATTCCGGGAACAATAAACGCACCACGGCCAGAATGAAAAGAGAGCTGATAATCAAGAATTTTTGAAAAAAATTGGAGGGTAAATGATAACAGCGGCGGCAGTTAGATTTGAAGGGGTGGTTCATACACTTCCAAAGCCAAACAGGCACCATAATATTCGTCATAATCTAAATATTGCAAAACGTAGTTATGGTCAGGATGGATTCATTGATGATAGAAAAGGATTTGTTGGAAGGCATGAAGCTCTTTGTATAGCACTCGCCTATACGCAGGAATTGAGACTTAACAAACAACAAACCAAGCCCGGTGAATTTTGCGACCCCCAACATGGACTATTTAGCGAGGACTTATGGTGATTTAAAGCTGGTTTAAATGGTCTTTAAACACCCTTTTAAGGGGGGTTATTTAGCTCCTTGATCATCGAATATAAGGATGGGTTTGTCGGTTTTGGTTTGGCATAGAACCTACATTGTTACACCTAGATTCCTTCTAATGTCAGGGAACTGACGCATTATCCTCGCATAGTTTGTGACAAGTGAGAATTAACTTTTTGACAAGTGAACTTCTCGAGTACATTTTGTTGTAAATCCCCACCTCATCTGTCACAAAACTCCAGCTGTACTCGAGAAGTTCACTTGTCAAAAAGTAGAAGTTCAAATAGAAATTTTTATAAGGCTGTGGAAACTGGTTTTTTCCACAACTCCACCAGAACTAAATTTGATTCTGCGAATTTATGCGATATTTTGCAACTCGTGCAGAATGTGAGTCTTGCTAGGCCTGATTAAAAATGGAGCACAAGATCTAAATTAGTTCTATATTCAAGAAGATCTTTTTGTTCTGTCAATGCTGTTTCATAACCCACCCCTAACATTACATAATCGGCTAAACGATATCGAAAGCCAACGGTTCCTGATACCACATGGCTTGAGGCCGTACTTCCAAAGTTAACCGCATCATTCCCCTCAAAGTTAGCTATTCCAGTTCGGTTACCATCATTGACGGACGTGAGACCATTTACTTCAATCAAGGGAAAGAAATTTTTACACAATTCATAGTCGATATGGGTGTGCCAGTGAAAGAAAGAACTATTAAAATCTGGATCCAATGCTTGCTGAATACCCAAGCTGGCTTGGAATCCCCATTTTTCATGAGCATGCGCTCCCGTTAAAAAATAATCCAAAAATCCATCCCCCTTGCCCTGTAGGTTAATAGCAGCTGTGGACAAGCTTCCACTGGGAGGCTCATATCTAATGCCAAATGTAACTATACTTTCAGTTTCAGGACTTGAAAATAAAGCATATTTTAAACCAAATGAAATATTTTCAAAACCATCCGTATCAGGGAGAACATTGTCAAAGTGTAGAACGGTATAACCATCTTTTGTTGCTATTAAACCCAAACGCTCAGTCAAGGCCACTCGAATTTGAGCTGCAAAAATGTTAATGCTACCGCCGCCTGTTACAAAACCTTTTGGGATTTCGTTATAAAGATAAACCAAGCGAGCTTCAGTGGTTATATAAGGTGTTTCGTTGAAATAGGGTTGTGCCAAAGGCGGAACATAGCGCTTGAACTTGCCATCTCCCAAGGAACCCTTCGGATCAAAGTCGAACGCCGCTGCAGAGCTTGTAATACAGACTATTAGGAATACCAAAATTAATTTAACCAAACTCATTATCCTCATTTTTTCTCCCCCAATTACACCGAAATTATGAAAATTAGGATATTAAACCCTCCGCCTACAAGATTTATTTCCATAGAAAAAAATAGTTCGCCTCCTTCAAGATATTAAATTATGGAATAATATTCCCTAAAATGGATTTTTTTGAAAGATTGCTTAAGGGGAGAGGTAATATCTGAAGAAGATCTAAGGGATTTGAGAGGAAAAAATTGGGGGGGGAATGAAGGGTTTATAAATTTTTTGATGCAACCAGGCGGAAAATAGCTTTCTCTATATCTCCTCTTCGGAGTTGTGATGCGTTGGAATAGTCACCACCAGTAAACCTGTCTAAAAGTTTTATTAGATGCGTAAGGCTATCAATCAATCGATTAAAGCTATTTCGGATTCTTCCCACTTCATCCCTGCTGCCTACTTCAATTTGATCTTGAAGAATAATTCCCATGGAAATCTGATCTACTTTTTCAGAGACTTCTTTCAATGGGACAGTTATAGCCCTGATAATAAAAAAGCTCAAACCCGTGCTCAGGATAAAAAGGACTGCCAGAAACTTGTATTCGTTATGGATCATATTCACGACTTTTAGATGCGATTGGTTTGCAAGTTCTTTTACAGCTTTATTCATCGCGTTCAACAAGGGTATATTATTTTCCGCAATATAACTGGTAGCCCCTAAAACCATTGGAAGTTTTACAAAAATGGCTTTCACCTTTTTGTTATGCTTGTTAAATTCTTTTTCAATTTCCAGAATTTCTTTTCTTAATGTTGCCGAGTTAATTTTTTCCAAACCAAGTTCTTTATCACCATTCAAAAGGCCCTTAAAAATTCGGTTGGCTCTTTTTATTTTTTCTGATCCCGCAAGCAAATACTTTTCATCTCTATATCTGGAATAAAGAAATATGTTTTTGGTAATACCTTCAACAAGGTATCTTAAAGTCCCTGCCGTTAACATGGTTGCAGAATCCACGGTTTTCCCCATCTTCTTCAGTGTAGAATTAACAGTGGCATAGAGTTTTTCGTTGTTATTTACAACATGATCCAGGCTATTATTTATTTCTGGCCAAGTTTGAATTATTAATTCAACATTAAAAATAAAAGGCACCCAGATTTCCTGAACTTCGTTAAAAGTGTTTAATACGTTTTCTGTTTCCTTCGCATCCAGCTCGAGCTCTGCATCCCCTCCTTCAAGACTATCCAGCACTTTAGAGAATTCTGTTTTTACCTGATTAATTTCCGCAATTTTACTATTATCGCCCAGTTGCAGTTCCATTAAATTTTTGGATAACTGCTGCGTTAACATCCGTTGTTTTCCCGCAAGGTATATCAGATTGGCATCATCTTTATGATTTTTATCTAGAGTAGAAACCGTATATAAAACGATCACTACCATGCTGGAAATTAAAAAGTAGGTCAAAAAATAAAGCTTCGCAGATATTCTCCAAAACCCCAATTTAAAACTGTGTGCTCTATTTTGTACTGTGCCCGTGGACATGAGCCGCTCCCTTAATTAATTTAAAAAAATTAAAAACATAAACAAAACTATGAACTCAATTATGTGTGCCTTTGGAAAGTTCACGAACATAATGAACTAACTTCCATATCTGATCATCTGAAAGGCTTCTATTAGGTAAACAACCCGTACGCCGGACTCCATTTTTAATAGTCCAGAAAATTTGGCCGTCTGAGACTTTTCGCATTGATTTTTTGCACAAAAAGTTTCGCGGTTTAGGACGCAAAGACCAAGCCATTATTCCGAATCCGTTGCCACTTTTTCCATGGCATTTTTCGCATTGCATAACCGGCACCTCGAAATGATATAACATCTCCCCTTCCTCAAGAATTTCAGGTGTAAGCTTGAGCGGGTTCTTCGCGGAATAAATTTTCTCTGGAGCTGGCTTGGTTTTTCTGGGTTGTGGGCATTTTCCTTCACCACTAATTTCGGCTCCTGCATAAAGGGAAGGGACGTGTAAGAAAAGAAATAATAACAGGAAGGGGAAAAATACTCGTGAAAAACTTATGGCTTTCCAAGTAAAATCGAAATTAGCTTGGGGTTTCATTTTTCTTAGAATTTTCAATTCACATGTCCCCGAGGTAAAACAGTAAGGATATCTCTAAAATCAAAAATTTACTTTATGATAAATGTCAATGTAACTTAATATGAAACAGCTGTAAATATTTTTCTCCGTTTAGCGAATATAATTCTTCATACAATTATTCAGCAAAACGATAAAGAACAGAACCTTCAATCGCTGTGCCGGAAAATATCTTTAAGTATATTGGTTTAGCTCAGGTTCACCGTTATCTATCAAAAGGAAATATTTAATCGACTTTGAAAACTAAAAAGGTCATATCATCAAAGGGAGCTGCATTATCTGTGAAAGCGTTAATAGAAAATTCAAGGTTTGCCAATATTTGTTTAGCTGTATCATTTTTGGACTCAATCAAAACTGCCTGCAACCTTTCCATTCCATATTGTTCATTTTGTTTGTTAACAGGCTCAAGTGCTCCATCAGAATACAGCAAGGCAATATCGCCTATTTGTAGCTGTACCTCTTCTTGAGAATAAGATGCATTTTCCTGTATCCCTAAAGGGATGCCTCCCGCCCTTCCTATTTCATGTAATTCTTTTTGGTTTCTAAGAATGATCATCGAATGGTGTCCAGCATTGCACAATTTGAGTTTTCTATTTGTTGTATCTAGTAACAAAAAAACAGCGGTTGCAAACATGCCCCTTCTGGTACGATTTGATAGAATATAATTTATTTGGGATATGACAGCACTTGGATCAGAATTTAATAAAGAGACATACCTAAAGTCGCTCATTAATTTTGCCATATAAAGAGCCGCCGAAACTCCCTTACCCGAAACATCTCCTAAAACCATTCCAAGTGTTTTCTTGTCTAGCAAGATAAAGTCAAAAAAATCACCCCCAACAAATTTTGCAGGAATGGTTTTAGCCGAAAATTGATAACCTTGAATCTCTGGAGGTGCTTCTGGCAAAAAACCTTCTTGAACCAAGGTAGCCATCTTAACTTCACTTTCCATATGATTTTTTTCGGCTGTAATTTTTTCCAACTGCTTTTCGGCTATTTTTCTCTCCGTAATATCCTTACCATAAATATTGATGTAACCAGATTCTGTCACAGGCATCAATTCAAAATTTAATATTTTCCCACCATGATTAATTTCCAGGGTCTTACTTTCACCACTTTGCATTGAATCGGCTACTAGCTCGTCAAACTCTGAAGGCAGTATACTTCCGACCTTAAGATTCCAATCTTTTAGGTTTTTGGTAGCAGCCGAATTAGTGTATAAAACCTGCCCATTCTTTCCCACACGAAATACTGGGTTAGGATTTTCTCCTGGCAACTTCGAGATATATTCAATTTGCTGAATATGTAATTTAATTGACTGCCCCATAAAATCAAATGATCGAGCTAGTTTGCCCACTTCATCATTAGATTTAATTTTTGGAATCACTACATCCATATTTCCCTTTGCCATTTCTTCAGCAGCAAGTGAAAGTTTTCGTATCGGTTTTGTTATGGAACGTGCAATAAATATTATTACCAAAAGTAATAAAGCCATACCTACAGCAGCAAACATACGTAAATCTATTTGAAGTCGATTGATCCCAGCAAGTAGTTCTTCTTTAGGAAAAACCACGCCGAGCGACCATCCATTCGATGGTAAAGGCGCATAAAAAAGCCAAGTATCTTCCCCTGTGACAATATGTTTTGTTGAAATAAAATCTGTTTCTCCATTTGTCATTCTTTGCCATACTTTGAGAATATCTGGCCTATCAAACTTATCCGCCAAGCTAAAGACAGTACTGTTCATCACCAACTCTTTTTTTGGGTGCATTATCATGGTTCCTTTTTGAGATAAGAGGAACGCATAACCCGTTTCAGCTACTTTTATCGAAGAAACCATTTCCTGTAACCATTCCAGAGAAATATCCGCAGTTACAATACCCATCAACTCTCTTCCATTTTTTCCATCACGGTAAAAAGGAACCGAATAGGTTGCCATGATGATATTTCCAGCACCTTTATCAAAGTAAGGTTCACTCCACATAGGCTTATTTTTTTCTTTAGGAATTTTGTACCAATCCCATAAAAAATATTTGTATGTATCGCTTCCAATAAAGGTGAATTTTACCTCCTTATTACTTTTGTAATAATAAGGCGCAAAATAAAGAGAATCGGCATCAAACATATAAGGTTCAAATGCTATGGTTGATCCATATATTTCTGGGTTATTTTCAACTGTCTTCCGAAGGAGCAGCAACAAGTCCTCTTTCGAATAGCTCGAATCATCAAGAGATAACGCCATTTGTTGTGGAATTTTCTCGACAGCCTTGATGATCGACTCGATTTTATTTAGAGTGGAATACGAAAGGTTTTCTGCGGAAACTCTCAAGTTACCCTGAAATATAGAGCGGATTTCTTTAGCATTATGATTGCTAACAATCAGAAAAATAGTATCGATGTTATGAGAATACATGATGTCAGTTTAAAAACTATTCCCCTATTTTTCATCTAGTTAGCCAGATTTTTATTGAAAGTATTACAAAAATGATAGGATAATTTATCATGGCAAGCTTAGCATAATATATTTTGGTGTTTTTTAAGTAAATACTGTTATGAAAAAAACGAGTCTCATTTCCTTGCTCCCACAGATTCTCTTAAGTCATAAAGAATGGTTTGATTCAAAGGGAAAAGAGGGGTTTTTTGCAGATCTTAGTGAAGAAAACTTGAGGGGGGCAAATTTTCGCGGATGTGTATTGGTAGAAGCAAATTTACAAGCTGCGGATTTATCTGGCGCCGACTTCACGAATGCAGATCTACGAGGTGCAAACCTTCTAGAAGCTCAACTCAAAGACACGCAACTTCAAAATGCTAATTTTGAAGAAACGGACTTAATGTGGGCGAACTTGCAAGGAGCTAATCTGGGAAATACCCGGCTCGATGGTGCATACCTGCAGGGGGCAAATCTTAAGGACACGTGTGTCACCTCGTCACAAATCAAATGCGCCTATACAGATGAAGATACTCAGCTTCCTGGAAATATTACAAGGCCTTCCTAAATTCTGATTACTAAGAAATTTAAAAATCAGCTGCCCCTTTAAGACTTTCTAATTTTTTATGTGCAATCTCCTTGAATCTGGAATCACGCATTGCCATTTTATAAGATTCAATTGCTTTTTGATTTTTTCTCTGGAAAAGGAAAATATCCCCTTGGGTCATATATACTTTTGAATTGTACGGATTTCTTTTAATCAACTCATCAAATGCTTGTTGCGCTTTATCGATCAAACTACTACTTTGCAACTTCTTTGCTTCATCTAAATTGGCAAACCCCGATAAATAATAAGGCACACCACAACGCTCACATAAATTTTTTGCCTGACCTAATTGCTCTTCCACCTCATCCAATGTTTGGGCTTTTGAAACTTTCTCTATAATTATCTGATTGTATTGATAGTAATTCAACAGAGAGAATCCGATCAAAAAAATTGAAAACACTGATATTGAAAATAGAGCATTGCTTTGAAATAAGCCTAATTTTTTATTACCATTATCCGAGTTTTCCCTCAGCACAAACCGCATTGAAATAATTTGAAGAACAAAATAGTAAATAAATAGAGAAATTAACCAATTATATTCCGAGATACCATGAATAAGAAGTCCCGAAAAAGATAACAACAGAAAAAAATTTAATTCTTTGGTGGGCCCATTTAATTTTTGAATTTTCATTATATTTGCTTTAAATGCAAATAAGATGCTGGCCATCAACAAGCTAAAACCAATCAGACCTGTTTCAGAAGCGGTTTGAAGATATAGACTGTGGGCGTGTGGTGGAAGTAATGCATGAGGGTATTTTTCCAAGAAACCCGTAAAAGGGTATAGCTCAGTGAAAGTTAACAGTCCGCTTCCTGTCAACCAGTGGTTTAAAAAAATATCCCAAGCTCCCATCCAATAAACCAGCCTATTGTCTACATGGACACCATATAAATTACTTGCCACTTCTTCATTACCTACATTTTTAATTTCATATAATGGGTCCACACCCAAAATAAAACCATTCAAACTAAAATAAATTATTAATGCGGTAACAACTCCAAAAACTACAAGCTTAACTCTGCCTAGGCTCTGAATTTTCCAAAAAAATAAGATAACGGCCATTATTTGCAACCCGGCAATCAGTTGCCCTGCCATAGACCCCGAAAATCCTAATGCAATTAGAATGCATATCCACCCGATACCAATTAGATTTTTTCGGAATATATCTGTGGTATTGAAATATAGATAGATCCCAATTGGAATATGAATTGTGAGGTAACCGGAATAAAAATTTGGATGCGTAAAAAAGGACCGCGAACCATTTATAGGAAGTGGTAATGCGGAAATGAGGGGAAAGAACTGCTCAGTTATTCCGGCAACTCCGTGGATACCTGCGAATATAAAACTCAACAACCAGATATCATTTAACATCTCTATATTTTTGAGATACAAAATTAATCCCAATCCAAAAGCCAGAGCTGCCAGGCACTTCATGGCGCCATAACTTGTCAAATCCGGATTTACCGAAAAATAAAACGTCCCCGTTGCCCAGATAAGATAGAGAAACAAAAAGAATTCCGGTTTTCCGGGTGGGACGATTTCAGCTCTACTAGAGGAATTTTTAAGAAAACATAATGAAAGAAAGGATAGGGCTAAAAATACCATCAAGGCATTTGTATCAAATAGCGCATGGGTAAGACTATTTATTTCACAACCAATAAAGGCCAAAGCAAAAATAAATAGAAAAAGAAAATAACGCTGCATAGCCAACTTTGAAAATGGTGTTTAAAAATTAATGAGTTTAGCGAATAATTCTTGGGTAGTTTTTGAACAACGATTTATCGCCTCTTTGATCAAGCAAATCAAACAAACCATAAATGTTAACAGGGTAATCGTCATTCCAATTTTGAAGGACAATGGATCATATTCAAAGCGGACTTTATGCTCTCCAGATTCTACTACAACGGCACGAAATAAATAATTTGCGCGCAGGATTTCTTTTTCTTCTCCATCCACAAAAACTTTCCATCCCGGATAAAAACTGTCCGCCAGAAATAACAATTGACGGTTTTTTGAATTTGCAATGAGAACTACCGTATTACTTTTATAGGACGTGATTTTTACAGATCCCTCACTAGTTTTTAAAAATTCTCCCGTGCAACTAAAATCTTCCGGAATTTTTTCAAGAAGCATTTGAGTTTTAAAATTAAAATCTCTATCTAAAAATGAACTTTTAAAATCTTCTTCCTTATTGATTATTTTACAATTTGGCACTAGAAAGGCCCGGTGAAATACATTTTTGTTTTCGTAAACCTTTATAGAGTACGGCTCTTTCAGGTTTGACTTTTTCATCTGCTCTTTTGAAATTGGAAAGCTCTCTTTCACTTTTTTATAACTGGGAGAGTCTAATTCTTTTTTTGAAACAATATATTTTACATTCATCAAATTGAGCAAAGAGGTGGTTTCTAGGGTGGGCGCAGAATCAATTAGCGTATAACTATTTTCCCATCGAGCCAGCTGGGTTACTCCAATCCCCTGCGACTCAAAAATTTTTGTTTTTCCCAGCATTCCAATTTGAAACTTTTCTTTTTTGATTTTTAAATGGTTCCACTCAAGGTTTTCCATTTCAATTGTGTTGGATCTGATTTTTGGGGTTGTATATATTCTGAATATAGAAGGGTCGTCTTGTAAGAATCGGGCATTTTCTTCGGTTTGATTTATTTCGCTAACATTTTTTTTATTGTAATAACCATGATTGGCAAAAAACAAATCCAGAACTATTATTACAATAATGCAAACCAGTAACCAGGGTTTGCGAAACATGGGTTTAAAGTATAAAAAAATACATGCGCAAATTAAACCGGTAAATGCGAGGAGTCTTTTTATATTAAATAAATTGATATCAACTTCATTATATCTGGGTTTATCCCAGCCGATAGATTTGAAATAGCTTACAAACTCCGTGTGAAACATATTAAATATTCCAAAACTCAAAATGCATAGGAATCCCAGTACTAAAATAACCCGACCCCAGAAAAAGACTTTGTTATTTTGGCTATTGGCTTCCTGTTTGAAGCGATCAAAACCAAGCCCAGCTGTTATACATAGAATCAAAATGGCCAAAAAAATAAATTTTACCGGATATCTAAGTTTATTAAAAAAAGGCAGGTAATCATAAAGAAAATGATGCAAGGGGGTGTTCTGCCCAATTGCTAGCAACATGGATACTACAAAGAGAAAAAGAAACCCAAAAAAGATGCGTTTATTGCTCTTTAAAAGAAAAAATGAAAACAAAAATGGAATAGCACCCATATAAATTGTTTTTAACCAGCTTTGAAATTTCCAATAATTGTTGTAATTGGTATCCAAACCATATTGGTCCGGAACAAAAAACTCTAATAAATCCCAGGGGTGCAGGGACCAAAGACTTGCCTGTTCATATGTTAATCCTGATGAACGAATGGAAAGTTGCGACAGTTCAATAAAAGGAATAAGTTGGACAGCAGATAAACCAAAAAATATAAGACAAAAAAGCGCGAATAGAAACAAGCGGCGTTTAAAGTTAGGAAAATCTTCCTTCTCGGATAGATATTTAGGAAACAAAACCAGAAAAAAAGTTACTCCAAAAGTCAGGTAACACACTTCCACCCCTCCACCGAGGAACATACAGGTGCCTACAAAACCGGACAAAACCGCGTAGCCCAAATTATTTTTTTTAATTGCTGCAAAAAATGTCAGAAAAAACAGTGGCACCCAAGTGACCGAAATCAGAGTACTTAACATACCCATCACCGAAATCAAATACCCGGATAGCATGAATGTTATTCCGGAAATCAAGGATGCCCCGTGGCTGGCTTTCATGCCCCGCACCAGCAAATAGGTAAACCAACCGGAAAGCGCGAAATGAATAACTATATTTAGATTGAACGCCCAGTGAAAGGGAATTAATAGGTAAAGGATGCTGAAGGGATAAAGCACCCCCGGTTGCAGCGTAGCAAATAAAGGATGCCCGTTAAAATAATAGGGGTTCCAGAGAGGGAAGGTAAAGTTTTTTACTTCTTCCACCCAGAATTGTCGGGGCGGAATAAAAAAATGAAGTAAATCACGTTCGACAAATATTAATTTCTGGATATCCCCCAAATACAGGGCTGCGAGAACAAAAAAAAAGCAAACAGGCCCTACCCGTTGGGGTAAGACCTGAATGCTTTTCTTTAATAGGTTATTCAATTAAAAATAGAATTTCATTGATGAAACATAAATCGATAGCTAAGTGTTAAAAATTTAGGGTGTTATGATATAACCGGCCCAGTAAGAGTAGCTGCTGCATTGCCGACTCCTGGGGCATAAGTCCAAGTATGAGTATTGCCAGCACCAATGTCCCCACTACTTGTCGCAATTGTAGTGGCACTGGATGCTGCAACTGTAATCCCCTGGGTATCAATGCCTGCAACACTAGTAGCATCATAAGCTGTAGCTGATATCAAATACCGGGCATGAAGCATAGTAATGTTCGCCGCCAAGGCACCCGTTACACCATCAGCAACAGCAGTTTCAGCACTGCTAGATAAATCTATAAATTTCGGGATAGCTGTCGCTGCCAGAATTCCCAAAATAACGATAACCATGACCAATTCGATGAGTGTAAAACCTTTTTCATTTTTCAATTGATTCTTCATTCTTGCATCTCCTTTTATTTCAACAGCTTTAATAAGTTATGGCTAAATTATTGAAAAGTCAAGTGTTATAAAAACATCTAATCTATATAATGCAAGTTTGTTGCCTAAATAAAGAAGGGTGAGTTTTTCTTTTTAAAGAAATATTAGCAGCTCGATAGGAAGGGGAAAACAGGGGTTTTTGATTAAGAAAATTGAGAAGATTTTTTAAGCATTGGATTACCGGAAACCGCCAAGAAGGGAAACAACATTAATTTGGGTAACGGGTTACCCAATTAGGGAAGAGGCTTTCGCAATAGAAATAATGCCAAATTCAAAAACTCTGGATTGCTTCGTCACCGTTGGTTCCTCGCAATGACGTTCAAAACTTTAAGGATATCAAATTAACATTGCACTTAAAAGAACCATCAGGTAAGTAGAACCGAGGAATAGAACCAAACCTATAATGATGTGATTTTTTATTACCCAATCATCAACAGCCGTATAAACGGTATCGGCTTCCTTCTTGATGGACTCAGTAGAATAATGCTTATCCAACTTGGTGCTAAATCGCTGGAAAGACTCTGGATTGACGAGGAAAGCCAGGCACGCCAGAACCCCGGCAGCTGAAGTAAAAATGAGAAACCAATGAATAGAAACGATAATTATTTCACTAAAAGCTTGTGTCGATTGAGTCGATGGCTGAATGACCAGAGAAATAAATTGATTGGCATCAAAATCTTTTAAGAGATATTTAAGTGTTATTCCCGCGCCCACCAGAAACAGGCTACCCACCCACCAACGGTTTTTAAGCATCCATTCATTGGTGTCGATATGTTTGTCTATTGCAGAATCGGCTTTTTCAGTAGAAAACCAGGAGTTGAATTTAGCGTTGAGCTTCAAGGCCTGTTGCGGTTTGAGCAAAATCATCGCACTGTAAACAAACGCTCCAATAACAAGCAGGAACGCAAATATCAGCCCCGACTCTATTAATATCTCGTAGACCACTTCCATGGTATTACCCTCAAACTACTGGTTAGATTTTTATAAATAATTTTCTTCAATTTTCTATGCTCGTCATCGCGAGCCGCAAAGCAGCGTGGCGATAACAAAAAATATCTTTTCATTAACTTTAATACCTTGCAGAGCCGTAAGAGTGGACCACTAATATCGTTTACCTAGATTGCTTCACTTCGTTCGCAATGACGTGCAGAAAGGTTATCCGATTAACATTACCTGAGTTCTCTTATTTGCTGACCTTCTATAGGCTCGCCACGCTTGATTTTTTCTATATCTTGCTTTTGTTTCAATGGACTGGTTCTCTCAATCTCTTTCTTGCCAATCACTCCGTTAGCTGAATTATAAGGCCATTTAACTACGGTACCGTCTTTTCTCTGGTGATAGATAAAACCCGTGGTTGAGGAATCATCCACTGTAGTTCCAGCTTCTTTAGGTATCTGGTTTCCGCTATTAGCCCCTTGCACAAAAACCCATGTATCGTTGGTATTTACATTGCCAAGCGGTTTATTATTTTGCCGACGATCATAACCGTAAGGAACATTGTTCAAATTATCGAATGGGTTATCGGCAAAATCAGGAACAACACCTTGAATCAATTCAAGGCTGTAATTATTGATCAGGTTGGCACGCATTGTTTCAATGCTCGTATTTTCTGCGGTTATTTCTGCTTCCTGGGCCGCAGTGATCATTTTTTGCGCAGCGACAGAAGCCAAAATACCAATTATGACGACCACCATGATCAACTCAATCAACGTAAACCCAGACTCACTCCGCAAGCGACTAAACGATGTTCTCTTTTGCCTCATCGGAGGATTTGTAATAAAATCACCTGGTTTTTAATCTCTTTTGCCCTTCGGTGGGTTCGCCGCGTTTGACTTTTTCCTGATCCTGCTCTTGTTTTAATGGACTAATTTTATCCGTCATTAATCTACCGATCACACCATTAGCCGAATCATAAGCCCATTTGACTACCGTGCTGTCTTTTCTTTGATGATAAATAAACCCTGAGACTGAGAAATTAGTCAATGTGGTTCCTGCTTGTTCGGCTGTCACTCTTCCCTCATTAGCCGACCCCTGCACAAAAACCCAGGTCGAGTCGGTTACTTTTTTCCCAGCTGGTTTACTGTTGCCTCTGCGATTATACCCAGAAGGAACTTTGCTCAAATTTTGGAACGGGTCATTGGGAAATTCAGCAGAAGCACCTTGAATTAAACTGTTGCCATAATTGTTGACCAGGTTTGAGCGCATACTTTCAATGGTCGCTTCTTCTGCAGTGACTTCTGCTTCATCCGTTGCTGTGATCATTTTTTGCATTGCTACGGAAGCCAAGATACCGATTATGACGATCACCATGATCACCTCTATCAGCGTAAAACCAGCTTCATTTTGTGTCTTATCAAATAACGCTTTTTTTTGTTTCATTTGAATATACTTCATATTAGCCCGCCATTTTCGACATATCCCACATGGGTACGAAGATAGCAAGTGCGAGAAATAAAACCATTCCTGCCATGAACAACAATAAAACAGGTTCTATCATAGAAGAAAGATTTTTAACTGCATGATCGACTTCGCTATCGTAATAGTCTGCAACCTTGGTCAGCATTTCATCGAGGGAACCCGAGTCCTCCCCCGCCGAAATCATTTGAATAACCAGAGGTGGTATCAATCCGCTTCGCTTCAAAGGTACAGCAAGCCCTGTGCCTTCCTGCACACTGTCTTTAAGGCCTAGAATAATTCCCGAAATGACAACGTTGTCGACCACCTTTCCGGTGACAGTTAAAATTTCTAGAATCGATACACCACCGGCCTGCAAAGTGCCGAACACGCGTGCGAATTTTGCCATGGACGAACGCAACACAATAGGTCCCATTATGGGAACCTTGAGCATAAAATAGTCCCATTGATAACGCCCCTTCTCGGTCGCCGTGTATTTTTTAAAAATTATGATAGTCAGGATAAGGCCGCCTAACAATAAATACCAGTAATCAAAAAATATTTTGTTAGCGCCTATAAGAATTTTTGTTGCCAACGGCAGTTCAAGTTTTGCCTTTTCGAACATATTTACGAAGACCGGTACCACCTTCCACATCAGAATAGTTACTGCGAGAGCCATGGCAGAAAGAACCATTTTGGGGTATTTCATCGCTCCCTTGACTTGGGCATCGGTGTTGGCCTGCTTCTCCAGCAAGTCTGCCAGACGAGCCAATAGCTCATCCATAACACCACCGGACTCACCGGCTTCGATCATACTGACATACAGTTCGGAAAAAATGGCTGGGTGCTTGGCCATCGCTTCGGACATGGAGTTACCGCCTTCGATATCTAGGCGAATCTGTTTCACGGCACGCCTGAACTTCGGTGAATCGACCTGTTCTTCCATCGCAACAAGTATTCCCAATATTGGAATACCGGCGTTGAACAAAGTAGACATCTGGCGGGTAAACAAAACCAGTTCCTGCGGTTTAACTTTCTGAAATCGCTCTAACGGATCGATTTTTTCTTCGGTAGAAACTTCAGCTGTGTCGGTAGACTTGATCTTGATAGGAAAATGCCCCATGCGGCCCAGTTCTTGACCCACGGTATCGGCATCTGGCGCATCCATATTTCCTGCGACCAATGCACCCATCCGGTCTCTGGCTTTATATTCAAATAGAGGCATACGTTATATTTTTAGCGGCTGAAAGTTATTCTAAAACCTTGCGGGGATTCCAATTCCCAGCAAATACTTTTTGTCTAGGTTGCCGCGTTCCCTTCGGTCACTCGCAATGACGATTCATACAATCTGCCTCCCTCGCTAGAGGGGAGGATTAACTATTCAATTCCATATTTTTTCATTTTATTATGCAAACTTTTGCGACTTATTCCCAGGCGATCGGCTGTTTCCTGTCGTTTCCAGTTTTCTTCTTGCAAAGCTTCCAAAATCAGTTTTTCTTCTGCACCTGAAACCAGAGCTTCGAGTTTATTCTGCAACCCGGGACCCGTAGGAACTTGCTGGCCTGCCTCTGCAAGGTTCGGGTAAACCTCCAGCAGGTCCTTGTTTTTCATTATCTTACCATAAGACAGAACCAAACATCGTTGAATAACATTTTCCAGTTCTCTCACATTGCCTGGCCAAGAATAGAGCACTAACGATTCCATTCCTCCTTTGGAAAACGCCTCCAATTCTTTTTTAAACTTTTTTCTATAGATATCCAAAAAATGGTTCACCAATAAAGGAATATCTTCCTTGCGCTCTCTAAGAGGAGGCAAAACAACCGAAACAACATTCAGGCGATAAAACAAATCTTCACGAAAATCGCCATCGGCTACGGCTTTTTCCAAATCTTTATGTGTGGCGGAGATCAAACGAAACTCGACAGGGATGCTTTCCTCACCACCCACTCTTTCAAATTCGCTTTCCTGAATCACACGCAGAATTTTCATCTGCGTGACCAGAGGCATATCACCTATTTCATCGAGGAATAAAGTTCCGTGATTGGCCAGTTCAAATTTGCCACGTTTTTGTTTGTGAGCTCCGGTAAACGCGCCTTTTTCGTAACCAAAAAATTCTGCCTCCATCAACTCCTGAGGAATAGCGGCACAATTAACTTTTACAAACGGACCCGAATGTCTGTGGCTGTGGGAAAACAATGCCTGCGCTACGAGTTCCTTGCCAGTACCACTTTCACCGCGGATCAAAACCGAGACATCGCTGTCGGCAACCTTACGAACCCGATCGATGACATCACGGATCGCCTGACTCTGGCCTAAAATATGATCGAACCCGACACTTTCTTGCAAGCGACTAACTTCTTTTTGCATAAAGGCGCGTTCCAATCCACGCCGGATGACAACTCTGAATTCGCTGATATCGAGAGGTTTATTGAAATAATCAAACACTCCCTGTTCCATAGCCTCAACAGCAAGATCTTTATTGCCAAACGCGGTGATCAAAATCACCACCTGTTCCGATGCATTTTCTTTGAGTCGGGAGAATGTTTCCATTCCGTTCATTTGTGGCAGGTTGTAATCCAATAGAATCAGGTCGAAAGGTTCTTTTTCAACTTCCTTAAGTGCCTGCTCTCCACTTTCAACAGAGCGAAAACTATAGCCCTCTTTCTGCAAAGCTTCTGAGAGAAAAAATCGCATGCCTTCATCATCTTCGACAATTAAAATTTTTCCGGGTTTTTTTATAGCAGCGATTTCAGGCTTCATGGGTAAATTTGGTTAATGTTTTTTTCATCTCAGGTTTTTTAACCAAAGGCAATTTAATATTAAACTCCGTGAATTCGACTGAGCGTTCGTGTATCAATGTTCCACCATGCAAAGAAATGATCTGATGCGTAATCGGGAGGCCCAGACCCGTACCCTCTTTTTTAGTAGTAAAAAATGGATCAAACAGGACCGAAACAATAGAAGGGTCGATTGGTTTACCGGTATTTTTTACTCGAACAAAGATAACCCCATCACCTCGGGTCCGGTCGAAGGAAGTTATTAATCTAATTTCTCCGCCTTCACTTACAGCCTGCACTGCGTTCAATAATAAATTCAAAAAGGCTTGAATTAGTTTTTCACCATCCCCAAAAAATTCTGGAAGGCGAGGGTCCAAAACCTGCATGACCCGTACGTTTTTTTTATTAATATTTAATTGTAGAAGATCCAGTGCCTGCTCCAGCAAGTCATTTATATTACAAAAATGAAATTTATTTTGGGCAGGTTGTGAAAAATGAAGTAGGCTCGTCACCACACCGTTGATACGATCAATTTCTCGAATCATTGTTTTTGTATAAGTATGTGCGCGCCCACCATCTTTAAACTCTTCGCCGAGTAATTGCGTTAAACCCTTTATAGAACCTAAGGGATTCCTGATTTCATGAGCCAACCCTGCCGCCATTCCACCTAATGCGGCGAGTTTGTCAGCGCGCTGCATTTTTTCTGTGATCTCATTTGCGCGCGTAAGATCTTTTAAAATGATAGCCAATCCGACAAAGTTGTCATTATTGTCTTGTAGTATAGAGGTAGAAAGTGAAAGCGTGGCAATCTTGCCATTTTTCAAACTTGCCTCGAATTTTTTTGCCGCAATTTCTTTTTGGCTCTGAACACCTTCCTTAACCGATGAGAAAATAACCGGATCGACGCTTAAACAGTCAAACAGGGTTTCATAATTTTTTCCGACCAGATCTTCCGAATCGCATCGCAAAATATTTAATGCTCCGCGGTTGACAGATATAATCTTTCCTTCGGTGTTTAAAAGAATCCATCCTCCCGCCATACTATCTACAAAATAATCATTTAATGATGAAACCATCAAATTGAAATCTTTCCCCAGAATTCCCAACTCATCCAGTCCTTGCGCATCCAAACGAGAGCTAAAATCTCCTTCCGCCATCTTGCGAGCACGGTCAAGAATTTTTCTAATCGGATTCAAAATAGCAAATACAATGCCAACCCCGGCGACTCCCCCCAACGTGGTGAAGACAAGAACTTCAATCCTTGTCCACGCTAGAAGCCGACTTGCCTCTGTATTCATAGTTGGTGAAAGGGTAGAGACGTTATTGCTTTCTAAAAATTGTTCCAAAAGAACCAAACCAATGAAGCCCGAGGCAAAAGCTATAAGAGCAACAACAAGAGGAACGATAAAATAAAGACTGACAGGAAGTCTTTTTTTAAAAAGAAAATAAAACCAACGGTTATTTGTGTCCGGAATTTGGGCCATTAAACACCATCGATTTCGGGGTTAAGTCCCAAATAATCCAGGGCACCCGGTATGAGAAAGGAAAAAAATTAAGATTCCAAGTCAGCGAAGGTCACACGGTTGACTTCATCTACTGTCGTCAACCCGGATAACACCTTTGAAATAGCATCTTCGCGAAGCGATTTCATATCTTGAGTTTCCACAGCCTTTTTTCGAATGATCATAGGTGCTGCTTTTTTAAGAACCAATTCACGAATATCATCCGTGATAACCAATACCTCAAATATTCCCATTCGGCCAGCATAGCCACTTTTTTTACAGGCCTTGCAACCTTCGCCGCGATAAAGCGTTACGGGTTGCCGATCTCCCCTGGGGAACAAAACTTTTAACTCTTTTTCTGTGGGTTCGTGCTGCACCTTACACTGCGTACAAATTTTCCTAACCAACCGTTGCGCCAACACTCCAACGATCGAAGATGCTAAAAGAAAAGGTTCGATTTTTAAATCTGAAAGACGAGAAAGTGCGCCAGGGGTATCATTGGTATGCAAAGTGCTCAAAACTAGATGACCTGTCAACGCCGCTTGAATAGCGATCTCAGCTGTTTCCGTATCTCGGATTTCACCCACCATGATAATATCTGGATCTTGACGCATCAAAGAACGAAGTCCCGTTGCAAAAGTAATATTGGCTTTCGGGTTCACTTGCGTCTGGCGAATACCGTCCAACCGGTATTCCACCGGATCTTCAATGGTCTTGATATTTCTTGACGGAGAATTGAGTTTGGCAAGTGAACCGTAAAGCGTCGTGGTTTTACCACTACCCGTCGGGCCAGTTACCAGAATAACTCCATAAGGTTTATCCAAAAGATCGTGATATTTTTCCAGGTTGCGGCCTGTCAATCCCGAACCTCGAAGGTCGACAAGCAGTTTAGACTTATCGAGAATACGCAAAACCATATTCTCTCCATAGATAGTTGGGCATGTGGAAACACGCAGTTCGATTTCTTTTGGGCCGAGCCTGGCAGAGAACCCACCATCTTGGGGTGCTCGCGTTTCGGCGATATCCATTTTTGCCAAAACCTTAATACGAGATATTAAAGCCGATTCCACTGACTTCGGTGGTTTCGTTGCTTCAAACAAAACCCCGTCAATACGATATCGAATACTCAGCGAGTCTTGTGTGGGTTCAATATGAATATCACTGGCACCATCGTCCAATGCCTGCTTGAGAATCATTTCTACAAGTTTGGCCACCGGCGCTTCGGTAGCATCAATTGTTGCCGGGCCGGCATCACCAGATATAAAAGCCGCAGCGTCCTCTTTCTTCTCTTCCTGAACTCCGAGACTTTTTACTGCCGCTTTAATTGAAGCTGCAACCCCATACTGTTCTTGGATTGCCCGTTCAATATCCGATTCTGCAGCTAAAACCGTGATCACGTCCATTCCCGATTGAATCGTTACTTCATCTACCGCAAAAATATTTAGCGGATCCGTCATGGCTAACTTCAACGAACCATTTTCAATATCTATGGGAATCACTTTATGTTTTCGCGCTACACTCTCTTGAACCTTGCGAATAGCTTCCTGCGAAATTTTGACTCCCTGCATATCCAAATATGGGATTTTTAACTGGCTCGCAAGACTGGTCAGAAATTTTTCTTCGGTGATAAAACCTAGCTCTACGAGAGCTCGTCCTAGCGGAATTTTTTTAGCCTGCTGCTTGGCTAAAGCCTGGTTCAATTGATCAGAGGTAATCGCTCCGGCTTGAACCAGAACATCGCCCAGTTTTAATTTTTGGCGGATCGCCATAAACGACTCCTGCTAAAGACCTGATTAAAAAATTGCAAGCTCATATGTTACACCGAAAAAGTGAAAAATTAAACCGGCAGAGCCCCCAACCCACCAATATTTACAAAACTGTTACCATAAAAATACGATGTGTAACAATAGCTTTGCCCTTTAGTGGTTTTTCTCTTACTTCTCCCACATTTCCTGGATAAACGAATTGGTGCGGTGTACCAGATGGCAATGTTTGCATCCTGTTTTTCCAAGCAAACTGATGTTCTTCCAGAATTTCCCCGGATTGGGTTTTTCAGAATTAAGTTCCTGACTTAGCCCTGCAAATGCTGTGTCTGCATCTTGACCCACATAAAAGCGTTTTACATCCTGCGTCGCATGACATTTTGAGCAAGTCGACTTGAGTTCCATGTATCGCGATTTGAAAACCTTTAAAGCTTTTGCAGCGCGATCATACTGGCCTTCTCCAAAATTGACAGTGACACCTTTAAAGGAAGAAGAAATGCTACCCATATAATCATCAAACTCAACCTCTTTCTCACTGATAGGGTCGGTGACTTTTATTTTATGAAAACTGGGCCAGTGAAACTTGGCCCAAACCGATACTTCTTGCTCCGCATGGCATTTGCTGCAAGTTTTACCGAGTCCACCTGATGCTTTACCGGCCTGGGCTATGTCATGAGTTTTTGCAGCAACTGCAAAAGCTTCCGCGGCTTTGATATCAAAATATTCTTCCCACTCCGGCACCATCTCGGAAGTCTTTTTATATTCTTCCACCAACTTGTCAGCATGCATATCAACGTTTTCAAAATCCTTTTCTTTAAGATTTACAAAAACGCCGCCAAAATGAGTGCTCATTTTATGCATTTGCTGGATCCATTTTGGTTGCTTACTTTCTGGCGGATAATATTTACTCAAAGATTTAGGCGGCTCTTTGACAATCATGTCTTTGGCGTGAATCGGAAGTATCCCGATAAAAATAAATGCTGCGGCAATCAAAAGAATTCGTAAAAAACTCATTCAGTCTCTCCTTCTATTAAAATAATATTTTATCGGTGCACTATTTCGGCACGAACTATGGTTTTTTCTTTCGACCATGCAGGTTGGTATTTCAATTCAACTTCCGCTTTAAATATTTTATCAAACAGTCGATATCGGTATTGTATCTTTTTATTATACGGCAATGCCGTCTCCTGTTGAGGAGCTATGATTTCTTTGGCCTTGTCGACTTCTTCTCCTGCTTCGTTAAAAAACTTTATGTAGAGATAAAGCCTGGGATCACCGTTGTCAGCCGTCGGCACAGAATGCGGTATGGTTTGGTTCTTAAGACTGATTATAAAAAAATTTTCTTCCCACCCCGATTCCATAACTACATCCTTTTCCTTAATTTCACCATGCAGGAAACGATGATCACCTACCCATCTTTTTTTATGCAACAAATTAAATCCTGCCTTCTGCGTCAATCGGCCTTTCTTGCGTGGCATATGACAATCTTGACAGGTGTCTTCTACGTTGGTCGCCTTCCATTCTTTAAAAGTTTTCTGGTGACAAGAACCACAAAAATCAGAACGTACATAATCTGGATTGCGAAAAGTCGGGTGGGGCGGAGCAAGCAGGTCATAAGGGCCCTGCATTTTATTATCTATAAAATGACAGGAAACGCAGTAGATACCTTCATCGCGAAGTTCCATTCTCGGGCTGGGTTTTTCACCTTGCACAGATTGAGGAATATGGCATGGCAAGCATTTTTCTTTGGTGCGATTTTCAGATGCCTCTATAAAAGTTTTACTCGTCCATGAAATTGAATGACGACTTTTTTTCCAAGATTCAAAAATAACCTTGTGACACTCGGAACATTTTTTTGCAGCAGGTCTTTTTAAAATTTCTGGATCACGTGCCAACTCCAGCACTTGTTCAGGAATCCATTCATATCGTTCGTTGATGAGAAAATAGAGCATTACAAAACCGGCAACACCTATCAATCCCAAACCTATTATGAGATCAAAAACTCGGGAAGATCGTTTCATAAGGTCGGCAGCTCCAGATGGTAATAGAGTGATAACTCGTTGAGCCGAGAAAAGGTTTGCCAGCACAAATCGTTATGGCAAGCTATCTACCTCCCTCGTTAGAGGGCCGGGAATTGTTTGAGGAAGCGGAGATCGTTTTCGAAGAACAGACGGATGTCGTTGATGCCGAACTTCAACATGGCAATGCGTTCGATGCCGAGACCAAAAGCAAACCCGGTCCACTTTTCAGAATCGTAACCCACAGACTTAAACACGGCGGGATCGACCATCCCCGCACCAAGAATTTCTAACCAACCTGTTTGCGAACAGACACGGCACCCCTTACCACTACACATCACACATTGGATATCGACTTCAGCACTGGGACAAGTGAACGGAAAAAAACTGGGCCGGAATCGTATTTTTGTGTTCTTGCCAAACACCTCTTGCAGGAAAATATTCATGATGCCTTTCAAGTGACTGAAAGACACGCCTTCATCAACCATCAATCCTTCGATCTGATGGAACATGGGCGTGTGCGACACATCTGAATCGCATCGATAAACTTTTCCCGGAGCAATGATACGTAACGGCGGCTCGCGGTTTTCCATTGTGTGAATTTGAACTGGGGATGTGTGGGTGCGCAAAACAGTTTCATCTTCTATATAGAACGTGTCTTGCATATCCCTGGCCGGGTGGTCTTTGGGAATGTTTAGAGCTTCAAAATTATAATAATCGGTTTCAATTTCCGGACCCTCTTCTACCTGGAATCCTAACCCGAAAAAAATGGAAG
>JBLFWU010000043.1:0-23737 GCA_047610985.1 Nitrospinales bacterium
GACCTGACCATTGGACTTCAACGATCCAAGAATGACACTGGGGCTAAGACCTATGACGTTGTTCAAAGCGATAGAGCTTGCACTCGGTTGCTTGAACTCTACCGACTCGCCATTCCCAATACTAAAACTTTGCCAATCGGCGATCAGCTTATCCGAAGTCTGGTGAACAACCATATCGCTACCAGAGGTTGCGATGCTTCCCGTGCCCGACACAATTTCCCCGTCTTGCGGAAGAGCAAAAACCAAAGTGGGGAAACCGCCCATCAGATAAATTAAAAACCCAATCCACAAACGAAAAAAGAAAACGCCTCGCGTTTTTTTTCCTGTCTGTGATTGTTGGATTACGTTGTTCATATTCGTTGCTATCAAAATTGTTTTAAAAAAAATTTAGCGCCAAAAGTTCGGCAAAATTAAAAACCCCTTTATTTCCATTCACCTATTCTAATTTAAATGTCGACTTTTTAGGGAACTTTAACGTCACAGCAATGTCACAATTAGGCGGCAAAACAACATCTTATAGACACATTTTTACATTCTACCTTTACATTTTCACCCCTGAAACTTGTCAATACTGTCGAGATTTGTAGCAAGAGGGTTTTCCGATAACATTTAAATAGCTACAAACAAAAGGGTTACTAAAAAAATTAGGAATATATCTTCTCGCCACTAGCTTTCCACATCCGAAATCAGATATTTTGAGAAGCGGTTGGGAAATTTTTGAGTCTGAACCTCTAAAAATTATCGCGAACAGGGAAATGGAAATTAAGTGGTAATAATAAGCTGGATAGGAGAGAGTGAACTTCCAAAAATCAGGGTTCAAAAAATAACCAGCGAGTCTTTTAATTAAATTTTGCAGATCATTATTTTAATTTTCCACCAGGAAACTTTATGTGCGCGATAACCGGTTTATTTAGCTTGAATCACTCCCCTTCCCCGGGTTTGATTTTAAAAATGACTCAATCTTTAAAGCATCGCGGCCCTGATGACGAAGGCTATCTTGCGCTTACAAAAGAAAGCGATGGCTTGCGCACAAGCCCTTTGCGAGGCCCTGACAGCTCGGTGAACAACGAACCTCTCTGCGAATTATTCAACGGAAAAGCCTTAGGTTTTTTAGGTCATCGTCGACTGTCTATTCTCGATCTTTCCAGCGCAGGTCGACAACCTATGCAATATAAAGAAAATCTTTGGATCACCCATAACGGTGAAATTTATAACTATCTGGAACTACGCCAGGAATTGTCGACGGAAGGATATAGCTTCAAAACTGAAACAGATACAGAGGTAATTCTCGCAGCTTATGATCACTGGGGTGAAGATTGTGTGAAACGATTTAACGGCGACTGGGCATTTTGCATTGTTGACCGATATCAAAAGCGATTATTCCTATCCCGCGACCGCTATGGAGTTAAGCCATTTTATTATTTTCAAAATGATTCCTATTTTGCTTTTTCTTCAGAGATAAAAAGTTTAATGACACTGCCTTTTCTCGAGAAACAGTTAAATCGAGAAATGATGTCGAATGCAATGCTCTTTTCTCTTAACGATCACAATGAGCAAACTTTGTTCTCTGGGGTCTTCCAGGTTTCTCCCGGTCAAAATTTAACTTTCGACCTCGATTCAGGAAAGCTCAATAAGAATTTTTACTACCATCTTCCCCAAAACCAGGAGTTGGGAAAATATGATGCAAACCAAGCAAAGAAATATGTCTCGGATATACGAGAACTTCTTTTTGATGCAGTGCGCCTTCGATTGAGAGCGGATGTGTCGGTCGGCTCCTGCCTATCCGGTGGATTAGACAGCTCGGCTATCGTTGCTATCATGTCTCATCTACGCCAAAAGGAAGGGAACTCAGCTAAACAACACACTTTCACTTCTTCGTTTCCAGGAGAACCTATTGATGAAGCGGATCACGCCAGAAAGGTTTTGAGAAGTGTAAATGCAGAAGGCCACTTTATTTATCCTAATCAAGGAGGATTCAGGGAAGATCTGGAGACACTTTTTTATTTCCATGATGAACCTTTAGGAGGGCCTTCTGTCTATTCTCAAAGGGAAGTCATGCGGGAAGCATCCCAGCATGTAAAAGTAACTTTGGATGGCCAGGGTGCTGACGAAGTATTTTCTGGATACAGAAACTATCGTGTCTCTTACTTTTCAGACCTACTCAAAAGAGGCCATCTCATTTCCTTTTTCACTGAAATGTTCAGCCTGATGAGAACATTGAAAAAACCTTCGCTAATTTTAAAGGAAATAAAATCTCTGCCCTTTTTCATTCTTGGAAAAAATTTTAAAAGAAAGGCTTATCGTGTCCACTACCAAAAGGATTTCGCAAAATTTAAAAATTTATATGGCTACGATGATAAAGAAGGGATAAAAACCGTCAGCAAGTTTTTTAGCAACAATGTCAATGAAATGCTTGCTTTTTATATGACCCAATCAAGCTTGCCTCACCTGCTTAAATATGCGGAGAGAAACAGTATGTCCTGCTCGATTGAAGCAAGAGTGCCCTTTACAGACTATCGCTTGGTAGATTATGTTTTTCCAATTCCTACTGTTTACAAAATGCACAAAGGTTGGACAAAATGGTTACTGCGTCTTGCCGTTGACGACATTCTACCCAAAGAGATAACTTGGAGAAAAGATAAACTCGGGTTTGCAGCTCCTAGTTGGTTATCAAAATGGGAATTGCTCGAACTCTGGCTGAAGTCCAATCAATTAAAGCTGTGACAGTTCTCTCCAGCACCCCCGCCCATAAGTTTTTTACTAATATGATACAATCTTTGGGAATCATAAAACTTCACAAACAAATCAAATTATGAATACTAAATTCAAAAACGTATTGGTCCTTTCACCGCATACTGATGATGCCGAGCTTGGTGCTGGAGGTTTTATAGACAAGCTGATTGAGTCTGGAGCAAATGTAATTTACGCTGCGTTTTCCACTGCCTCCGAATCGCTTAAGGAAGGCTTACCAAAAGACACACTGGTTACCGAAGCCAAAGCTGCCACCCAACTTCTGGGGATCAAAAGTGAAAACCTTGTTCTTTTCAACTATCGGGTACGCCAACTCAATTACCATAGGCAGGAAATCCTGGAAGATTTAATTCAGCTTCGCAATAAATGTGATTATGATTTGGTTTTGCTGCCTTCGCTAAATGACATCCATCAAGACCATCAGACCATCGCAAACGAAGGATTGCGTGCTTTCAAAAAAACGACCATCCTCGGGTATGAAATGGTCTGGAACAATCTATCTTTTAACACCACTTCTTTTGTAGTACTCAATCAACATAATATTGACAAAAAAGTAGAAGCTCTTTCCTGTTATCAATCCCAGAGCTCCCGCGATTATATGTCAAAAGATTTCATTTTCTCATTAGCTAGAACACGCGGAGTCCAGATTGGCGCCCAGTATGCCGAAAGTTTTGAGGTGATACGATGGGTAATGTAATGCGCACCTCTATTTTGAGGCAGGACAAAAAAGTTTTCTTGTTCCCTCGATCCCTTGGTTAAAAAAAGCATCAAGGATAGATCTTCCGGGAATGAAGGTCTCCATTCCCTGGTCATAAACTGGATGGACAAAATCAAGATATTCAAAACCCAAACCTGCTTCCAAAAATTTATTTTCCTCCTGATATTTTGCACCACCACTCCCGGATAGATATAAAGCATCTGGAGCAACGGCTCTGGAAAGCTCGACTAAACGATCATCACCAGTACAATCTTCAATATCAATTTCAGATGAGAGAATAAATCGGCAGTCAATCCCCAAAAGTGCTGAGACTTTTTTTACGATAAAGCCGTTGATTTCCGCAATGGACCCATCAGGTGTCGACTCAAGGATTTCCTTGGCAATGGGCATTACCTCTCCATAATAATCTGTGCCCCTGTAGTTGTTCGACAGCAAATCAATATGCCCTTGAACCCAATGGGGCTTAGCAGGCCTTATTCCATTTATTCGTTCCCCCAAGTGAAAAGATACGGGAATCGTCAACCAGCGATTGCCCGAACCTTTTTTTATCTGAACGCGGTTAATATAACTATTTTTAGAGTATTGAACATCGTCAAGAAAAATAAATACATCAGCCGAAATAATTTTAAAAAAATAACCCAACCATGGGAAATAGTTGGGTTGATGAATGGCTACACGCACTGCCCATTTCTCCCTTCAAGGAAATCCAGATAAGACAATAGGTGTTGACGAAAAGGAGCAGGCTTGAAATGAAGCTCAGTCTGGATCTTTTCTATATTTAGCACTTGATGTCGGTATGTTGCATTTTTCTTCAACTCTAAAGAGCTTTTACTTTTGGTTACTTCAAGAATGCGCCTTGCCAGTGCTTCAAGGTTAAAAATTTCTAAACCAGCTACGTTGTAACAGCAATATGAACCGGGAAGTTCTTCATTTAAAGCAATTAGAATGGATTGAATAGCATCCTCAATAAACAAAAGCCGGAAACGGCTATGCGGTTCCAGGATGTTTAAAGGTGCTTGAGAAAGAGCGGCTTTAAAAAAATGAAAAACGGCTCCTTTATTTTTACCCGGACCATGTACACCTGGCCAACGTAGCGAAACTCCCTGCAAACTGTTACCGGAAAATTGACGTACAAGATCTTCCCCAGCTAATTTACTCTGCCCAAAGATTGATGTTGGCGAGGGTCGAAGGTTTTCCAACAAATCATTCCCAACCCCTTTCAGACCATCGTAGACCGCAATTGCAGATGCAAATATAAACCTTTTGCAATCCTTAGTTACCGCCATTTGCAATAAATTTTTAACAGCCTTGATGTTGTCCCGCTCTACTATTTTGGAAAAGTCTATACCTTTCTGCCCAGGCCGAGCAGCAGCAAGATGAACAACAGAACCAACATTATAGTCTTCAAAAAGTCTTGACACAGCACTAGAATCACTAAGATCACAAGCCACATACTTTAATTGATCTGTCGACAGATCAACAAGTGATTCTTTATTCTGCCTATAGGTTGCCACAATTTTCATCTCATCCCTTTTAATTAAATGGCGAATAAGAGATGAGCCAATAAATGAGTTAGCTCCCGTCACAAGAAGTGACGCTGTCATTTAAAATTCCTGAGTTCCTGTATAACTGCACTGGAAATTTTATCCACTTGATTATCGGTTAACTCAAAAAACATTGGCAAGCATAAAGACTGGTGCAGGGTTTTCTCGGTTACTTTTAAAGAGCCATTATCCAGGTTTCTAAATATGGGTTCCTCGTGGGTGGGTCTATAAATATTTTTTATTGAAATTCCATGTTTCTCCATAAGTACCTTCCTAAGGGAAGGAAAGTTTATCCTGGAATTTAGAATTACAACATATTGGTAATAAGATGGCTTGGAGCCTTCTGGTATAAGTATGAGCTCCAAGTCTTGTTGATGGGCAAGGTTTTGATTATAACGGCTAGCAATTTGACGCCGCCGCTCCAGATTCTGCGCAAGCTCTTCCAATTGATAAAATCCAATACAAGCACGAATTTCATCAAGGTACCAATTATTTCCGAATTCAGTTACTTCCCCTGCGTCTGAATTTCTCCCATGGTATCGAACCGTTCTTGCATAATCTGCTAATGCCCTTTTATTAGTTGTTAACATACCCCCGGCACCAGATGTTATGATTTTTGTCGGATAATAACTAAAACAACCTGCATCACCTAATGAACCCGCTTTTTGTCCGTTTATTTCCGCCCCGTGTGCATGAGCGCAATCTTCGATTAAGAACAGATCATGATTACGGGCAAAACTTATAATTTCCTTATATTCCCCTGAAATTAGACCTGTAAGGTGAACCCAAATCATCGCTTTGGTTTTCACGGTTAATTTTCTTTTCAGGTCATTTAAATCAAAGGAAAGGGTCTCGGGATTCATATCTACCAGAACGGGTATGCCACCCGCCTGCAAAACAACATTGATATCTGCCACAAAGGAACCGCTAGGAACCAATACCTCGTAGCCCGAAACATCAATGTGTTGAAGACATATTTGAAGAGCCGTTGAACAAGAGTTAAGAGCCACGGCCTCTTGCGCACCTGTAAGGTTCCTATGCCCTTGCTCAAATTTTTCGCCAAACTCACCATTTATCAAGCAACCCGATTCAAGGATATGCTCTATTCCAGCAAGAATCTTAGCGCGACTGCCTTTTGAAAAAAAAGGTTTGGAAAGTGGAATTGTTCTGAGTTTTTGCATTTTGTCGAACTGCCACCTTAAGCTTTTTATAAAAATAAAAGAACGTTATTGGGAATTTTGCCTAGCATTAAAAAGAAGTACTCGCCAGCAGTATATACTTCATTTTAATCCGACAGTGCACTTATATCGACAGTGAGGATCAGCGCATTGGCGGGAGAATGCCGAATCGAATATATCCGAAACCCCAACGTTCCTGTTTTGAGGCTTCATTCAGGCTGTGCTACAATTTTTAGTAATTAGGATCAGCTCAATCAAAAAACAAGTCACCTAACCTTTCAAAATAAACTCCCATGAAAGATTGCTTTATATATGTGAGCCAAGTTCCGCGCACGGGCACGGCTGGCCAGAACAAATTTGAGAAGGGTGTCATTGGTAGCTTACTCAAAAAAGAAGAAGAAGAGGGTTTTGAAATTAAAATTTTTTCTGCTTCGACCGAAAAAGAAAAATCCGAGAGCAAACGATTGGTTCTCATTCCCCTAAACAAGAAAACTTATATAGGGTTTATTTTTCACCAACTTCGGTTACTTATAAGCTTAGGGAATTATTTATGGCGACAAAAGAAAAACAAGTTACATATGTTTGTCCGCTATCATCCCGCCATGTTTGCACCGCTACTTTTAACTTTTCTTTTTAACATACGCCTGACAGTGAGAACCGGGCCCGTTTTACCCAACCTTTCCTTTTTCAATAAAAACCCTGGAACAATTGTTTATCATTGTATCAAGTGGGTGCTGGGACTTTTCTACAAAAGAGCATCTTCAATTGTGACGGTCACAGAAAAAATAAAGCAATGGATCGTTGAAGCTTATAAGTTGGACCCAGAAAAAATAGTAATCGTTCCCAACGCGGCGGATACGACACTTTTTTTTCCTGAACCTCCTGACAGAAATAAATGGAAACTGCCGGAAAATGATTTTGTTTTTGGATTCGTTGGTGTAATTTTCGAAACCCAAGGCTTAGACACCATTATTAGAGCCTTAGGATTATTAAAAAATAACCGGGAAAAGGTCCCGTTGCTCTTTCTTGTCGGCGACGGGGAATATCGTTCCACTCTCCAATCATTATCAGAAGAACTGAATATAGCTGACCGTATAATCTGGACAGGCAATATTCCTCACGAGCAGGTTCGCTCAGCAATCAATGCCTGCGATATGATGCTAGCGCCATTCCAGAAAAAATCACTCGAACTGAAAGGGTCTTCTGCATTGAAGCTATGGGAATACCTTGCCTGCGACAAACCCATTCTTGCTTCCGAATCCGAGGATCACGAATTTTTGCAAAAGTTTAACTTTGGAAGAATGGTGGAACCGGACAATGTGGAACTTTGGGCAAAGGCGCTGAGCATAGAAGCTGATAAAAATGATTTTGTTTTACAAGGACGCGGAGAACGGTTTACATGTGAAAAACATAGTTACCCTTCGGCTGTCGAAAAATTCATTTCTATTAGCTTAGGACCAAGAATGGTACACTGAGGGCCAGCTAACACCTTGATTTATATCAGAATAGCTACACGCAGATAATTTTAAAATAGGCGGATTTTTTTAAGTTGAATGAATCGTTAATTAAAAGAAGCTTTTCATTTAATGTACTAACTCTTGCAGGAGGCACCGCTTTTGCCCAGGCAATTGGGCTGGTAGTGGTTCCTCTGTTGACACGCCTCTACACACCTTCTGACTATGGAAATTATGCACTGTACACAGCCTTTTTTGGTCTGCTGGTTCCCCTCACCCATTTCCGTTATGCATTAGCAATAATGCTCCCAAAAGGAGACCCCGAAGCACTGGAAGTTTTCCGTTTATCTTTAAGGCTCTCAATAGTTTTTGGCGTGACTTTATTAGCGATCTTGCTTTGTAGCGACTTTTCTTTTTATCCGCTTCCTGGTGTCACAGATAACCTCGGCGTCCTTACGTTAATTGTATTAGCAATTATATTTGGTGGCATGATTCAGTCTTATAATGAATGGTCAAACCGGTATAAGAACTATCTTCAAATGAGTCTGTCAAGAGTAAGCCAAACAGGTGGAATGGTCATAACTCAAAGCATCGCAGGCTTTATTTGGGGTTCAACATTACTTGGACTAATAACAGGACATATTCTCGGCAATCTACTTGGTTTGGGAGTATTGATACTGGGAAATAAAAACTTAAAAGGCGAACCTCTTATTTTCTCTCCTGTTGCTCCTTTATTAACAAGCCTTAAACGATACAATAGGTTTCCCTTATATACTTCATGGGGAGGTATTTTAGATGGGGTCGCTGCTTATGGAACGCCCCTGTTCTTCGCAATTTATTTTCGACCCGATATGGTTGGGAAATATGCGCTTGCCAACACCGCACTTTCTGCTCCTATCATGCTAATAGGCCATTCTATTTCCAAGGTCCTCTACCAGAAAATGTCTGAATACTTAAAAAACGGATTGGACATAAAAGATTTAGTTCGCCCTGTTCTTTTCCGCCAGTTTTTAATGTCGTTGGTAATTGCGGTTGTCATTTATTTTTTTGGCCCGGTTCTTTTTGGTCTTTTTTTCGGAGAAAAATGGGTTGCCGCTGGGCATTTCGCACAAATTCTTATTCCTGCAGTATTTTTCCAGTTTATGCTGTCCGGGTTAACCAGTGTACTACTGGTTAAAGAAAGGCAAGACTTACTTTTAATCGCTCAAATGATCTTGGCTCTGACCACCGTGGTCTCTATTATTTTACCCGGCATGGCTGGCTTCGATGAAAATCAGTCTTTAACGATTTTTTCAATTTCACGTGCCATAGCAAACATGATTTATCTAACAATAATTTGCAAAGTCGCCCGGGTTATCTGATCCTCTGGGAAACCAAAAATAATGACTCGCCTTTAACTTATGGTCGCAACTACTTTCAACATACTGATTTTTTTAATAAGCCTGTCCTGGTTTCTCCTTTTATGCTATAGGCAGAGTTTCGGTAAATATTTTATCGTGACACCATTCATATTTTTTGGATTCAATGAAATTTTAAGCCTGTGGGGAGTCCCGCTCAACTATGCATTTAAAGACAAGCCGCTGAATGGCTGGGAATTACTTGTAATAGGAACAGCCTTTTTAGCTTTTGTCACAGGCTTCTTTCTGACGGGGAGTAAAAACTTCTCTTTCAAGTCCTACCTTTCTCAGCCAATCACAGCAAAATATCACGCACAGTACTATTTTATGGGTGTAACGTTATCCACGATTTTTCTGGTTCTTCTAGGGCTTTATTATTACCAAGGTGCCCCTGCATTGGGATTTTCGGTTTTTGAATTATTAATGGGCAACATCTCATTACCTGAAATGAGTGCACTAATGTCCGAGCAAAGGTTTGGATTGACCAAATCACATTGGTTTGGCGGTGAATACAGAGGGCAGGGAATCATTAACGTGGTTCAGCGTATAGGCTGGAGATTCGTTTTTGCTATCAGCTTGATCATGTATATAAAATTAAAAAGTAAACAATGGCTTTTTCTCAGTATCTTGACCGGACTTTTACTTATCATGTTTCAGGCGGGATCAGGTGAACGCGCTCCTCTTGTTTTTTCCGTCCTCTTTATTATAGTGGTACTGTCTTTAATGCAAAAAACCAGCCCTCGACATTTTATTATTCTTGCTGCGCTGGGCTTTATGTTTTTGATGGGAACAACATATTTCTCAGCAAAAGGAGGATTAGTAAAAGGTGCTCCTGATTTCGTTTCCGATCTCGCCTCACAATTGGTCGAGAGGATTTTCCTAGGCAATGCAATCCACGATCTGGAAATCATGGGTTTTGTGGAATCCGGCCAACTTGATAAGCGTCACGGTATGTACCATATAGAAAAATTTGTAAGCTCCTTCCCCGGCATTAGAATGGGCGAGCCCTTAGGTTACCGGGTTTCTTATTTAAGAGGCTCGAGTGAAGATGTATTTTCAAGCGGAACCTACTTAGGGTTTGTCTATGCCGACTTTGGCTATTCAGGTGTGCTTATTACTTTCTTTCTCATTGGTTTTTTTCTAGCTTACATTCAAAAACAAATATTCGCCATGGAAAGAGATATCATTTTAATTGTCATGTCCTCTATGGTTATATTTTATTTGGCTTTCATTGCCGCGTCAGGCTTTATTGGCTTTGCGTCCAATATGGTTATGGTTGTTTTTTTCTGGGGATTATTCCATTTTTTTGGAAGCATTTTCTCAGGAAAACGAGCTTCCAGCCAATTGATGGAAAATGCAAATAAAAGAGGGGACGCTATTTGATTATTGAATGGGTTGGCTGCAGTGGCACGGGGAAATCAACCCTGCTTGAAGCAGTCTATAGACAGATGCAATCTTCAAGCATAGATGCCCGAAAACCTCTTGAAGTATTTTTGGGTAGCACGATTGCAAAAACCATATCCAATGAAAGACTGCAAAACATAGCCCTGGATTTTCTAGTTCTACCTTGGTCAATATTCAGTTTTTTTAAGTACAGGCGTTTTGTAAATTTTTGTCGTAAAATCCTAAGCGATGGTCATTTTAGTTTTAGCCAAAAAGCAAAACTGTTTCGTAGCATTTTACGAAAAACAGGGCTTCATATATTTCTAAGCAGCTTATCCGACAAAAAAAAACCAATCCTTATTGATGAAGGTACCGTACATATTGCACACTTACTCTTCGCAAATGGTGACAACAACAAAATTTCACCACAAAATATTGAAAAGTTTTGCGAATTAGTACCTACGCCCGGACTGATCATTCACATCATGGCTCCCGAATCTGATGCGCTGGAACGAACTTTGAACCGCCGAGACAAACCCATTTCCGACACTTCACCCGAAGCTATAAAGCGATTCATTAAACTGGGCCATGAAACATTTAAAATTTTGAATGACCTGGCACCTTGGGAAAATAAAACCATCACCCTTGCCAATCCCAATATTTCTCTGAAAAGTAATGAAGAGACCGCATTAGATGTTGCCAAGCAAATCACGGATTACTTATCTTCTGCAAAATAATGAATACTCTTCCCCTAATAAAAGATTTTTTTGAGACCCTGAACTCGCGCCAAGTCGAATACTGTCATTGGAAAAGCAATCACGCCATCAAATCATTCCTTCAGGGAGAAGGCGATCTGGACCTCCTAGTTTCCGATAGTTCAAGAACAGGGTTTGAGGATGCTTTGTCAGAGTTTAATTTCAAATTAGCCGTCAGCCCTGCTTGGGAAGAGACTGCATCGGTTTATCATTATTACGGGCTGGATGAAGAGACTGGCAGAATTGTTCATCTGCATATTTATTTCAAACTATTATCTGGCGGTATGCTGATAAAAAATTATCATCTGCCTTTCGAAAGCTTGCTCTTAGACAGATCGAACGAATCTGAGGGTATAAAAATCCCAGACAAAGCATCTGAACTATTAGTGTTTGTTATCAGAAAAATCCTGGAATGCAGTTCAACACCTGACTACTTATTCGTTATTCGTGAAGAAGAAAACATCAAAAAGGAGTTTAATTGGTTGTTTGATTCGGAGACACTGGACCAAACCAAAAAACTTTTACTCCATTATTCACCAAAGCTCACTCCGCTTTTATTCGATGAATATATTCAAGCTTTGCAATCCAAACCCAAGTTTTTCACCAGAGTTTCCCTTAGTAAAAAATTACACAAGGTTTTTTCGGACAATGCCGTAAACTCGCCCATAAAAAATAAGCAGTTAACATGGGAAAAGTTTTTCCATGTGCTCTACCAAAAATTTATCTCAAAAAAGCAGGTTTACAACTTCTTTGGCGGCGGAGCTCTGATCGCATTTGTGGGTGCAGATGGATCGGGGAAAAGCACTCATATTACAAAGATAGAAAAATGGCTCACTAAAATGGTTTTTGTGGATAGAATCCATACGGGGCTACCCCCTGCAACCTCGTTGACATTTTTCCCTCGCCTTTTTTTACCCTTGTTTCGGAAATTATTTCCAAGCCAAAGAGTAAATTCCGTAGAGCTAAAACAGCAATCCAGTGACATCCAAGAAAAAAAGGATGTTTCCTATTCTATTCTTTTTTTAGTTCGATCCATCATGGTTGCCTTTGACCAAAAACAACTGGCAAATGCTGCCCGCTACAGCGCAAATAAAGGTAAAATTATAATTAGTGACCGCTATCCCTCGGCAGCCCTGGGGGGAATGGATGGCCCAAGAGTTGATCCATCATTTTTCGACAATGGCAGTCCTTTCAAACGTTTTCTTGCCAGAATCGAAAAAAAAATCTATAACAATATTTCCAAACCTGATTTGGTTTTCAAATTAACCATCCCATTAGAGTTAACCCTGCAACGTTTGGCCGAAAGGGAAGAGGAAATGGATGACGAACCTGAAAAACAAATTCGATGCCGGCAGGCAGTAATGGACAAATGGAAACTTCCAGGAGTTCCAATCCATGATATCGACAATTCTGCACCTCTTGAGGACGTGCAAAAAAAAATCAAGAAAATCATCTGGAGTTCAATATAATCTATTATGTGTTTTTAAATACGATCTCAATCGGTAAAAACTTAAAATCGAAGTCTCTCTAATAGACTAAAGGCCCATGAAACTACGACTGAACGACTATATTATTTGCCCCGAATGCGGAGGCGATTTTCAATTAAAAATTGACGAGTCATACCAACTGGATTACAGCCCCGATGTCCTGAAAAACCTGACACATTACCTTGAAGTCAAAGAACCTGATCGCATGAAAAATGATCGCGCAGCTTTGCTAGAATCCTATTCCAATGGGGTTCAGGCCGGGTCCCTAACCTGCGATGGGTGCCAACGGGTTTATCCTATCATCAATGGAATACCAAGATTGTTGTCAGACAGCCTTAGAACAACTGTTGAAAAAATGGGGCGTGGCGATCCAAAAAGCGATACCCGTATCGACAAGTTTATGGATGAGATCCAACCTGTCGGGAAGGACACAGAATTATTTGAAAAAATTCAAAAAGCGAACCAAAGTAATTACGGCTATGAATGGAAAGCCTTTTCCCACAGTTATAATCAATGGGAATACGTATATAAGAAAAGTTACGTCCATGAAGATGATTCTTTTTTTGATAAAAAACTTGGGCTGGATGCCGGTTGTGGAATGGCGCGCTATACCATGGTGCCTGTGAAAAAAGGTGCAGAAATGATTGGGGTCGACTTGAGTAATGCGGTGGAACCCGCCTATCAGAAGAGCAAAAATATTCCGAACCTTCATATCATACAGGGTGATCTTTTCAAGCTTCCCTTCAGGAAAGCCATGTTCGATTTTGCCCAGTCCATTGGAGTCATTCATATCACCCCGGAACCAGAAGCCGCCTTAACTTCCATAAAAAAACATGTCGGACCAAAGAAAAAAATATTTTTAATGGTTTACAGATCGTTTGAGGACGACAATCAATTCAAGCATTGCCTTCTTAAAGTCGCTTCGCAGATGCGAAGAGTGACCTCGAGAATGCCTTCCGACCTCCTGTATGCGTTTCTGTATCTTATGGTGCCCGTGGTACTTATTTGTTTTTATATTCCCAGCTGGATATTCTGGCACCTGCCGAATGGCAAAAAAATGTCAAACATGTTTCCTTATAGTTACGAACAATATTGTGATCGTCGCCTGCGCGATATGCATATGAATTTATTTGATCGCTTCGGAAATCCTGTCGAAAGAAGATACAACACAAAAGATATGGAAGACTGGATGACCCGGGCTGATTTCGACAGTTTTCATCTGGAAAAAGATGAAGGATGGAATGTCGTAGCAATAAACCGGGAATAACTTGTGTGCGGTCTCATTGGCTCCCGAATCTGGGACAAATCAAGGTTCGAGGCTATCAGGGATAAAACCCAGGAAGCCCTGGGTACCCTTACCCATCGCGGCCCGGATGCGATGGGATTGCAAAGTGACAAACAACATGGTCTGATTTTAGGCCATACCCGCCTGTCTATTTTTGACCCCTCTGAAACAGGGAACCAACCCATGGTCAGTCAAACTGGCCAATCTCAACTTATCTATAACGGCGCGATTTATAATTACCTGGAATTAAAGAAAGACCTGACAGCAAAAGGAACTTTATTCCGAGGAACCAGTGATACAGAGGTCTTACTTGAATGCCTTCAAGAATATGGAATACCTTGCCTCGAAAAACTAAGAGGGATGTTCGCTTTTGCGTTTTGGGATGACCGAGAAAAAATCCTGCTTATAGCAAGAGACCGAGTCGGGAAAAAACCGCTTTACTACTGCCAAAGCAAAGAAGGGTTTTTCTTTGCTTCTGAAATAAACACCCTCGTAGCTCTTGTCCCATCCCAATCGCTTGATATCAATCCCGCTGCATTAAATGATTTTCTTAGTTGGGGTTATATCGGTGGAGAAAACACTATTTATCAGGGAATAAAATGCCTGCCTCCAGGTTGTTTTCTAACTCTCAACTCCAAGAAACAAATACAGATCAAACCTTATTGGAAACCTGATTGGCGACCAGAATCATCCATAAAAGCAAACTACCTTTCACAAAAAACGGAAGAAATTCTTCAGGAGGCCGTTGATATTCGATTACGCGCTGATGTACCAGTCGGCGTTCTCCTCTCTGGAGGAATCGACAGCGGACTGGTGACTGCTATGGCAGCTAAGGCCTCTAGCAATCCCATCAATACTTTTTGTGTTGGCTTGGAAAACTCAGACTTTGACGAAAGAACTCCGGCTCGAGAAATAGCAAAACTTTACAAAACCGACCATCATGAAATTATATTAAAACCAGATGTGTCGGGACTTCTCGGGAAAATTTTATTTTCATATGGACAACCATTTGCAGACCCTTCTGCCATCCCATCTTATTTCGTATCTGAGTTCGCATCGCAATCTGTGAAAGTTGTCTTGAATGGAGATGGAGGGGATGAATTATTCTGCGGGTACAGAAGGCATATTGTTGCACATCTTCTTAAATACCTATCCGTGGGAATCGGACCTTTTTCAACTTCTCGCATAGCAAAATGTTTATTGAAATTCCTCCCGTTTCCGAAAAAGCATAGAACCCGATTTGCATTTGCTTACAGGTTATTAAGGATTCTTGCAGCCAAAGAAAACCAACGCCACCTGATACTTTCTACCGATGGATTCAATAATAATGAAAAGAGCTTCTTGTATAAAGACCCGGGGCGTTTTTTGAATACACAGGGGTTTATGGAACAAAAACTAGGATCACTGAGCAGTTTAAAGAATTTAGACTTACTTCTCGCTGCCGATTTTGAATCCGAACTTCCTTATGACCTTTTGGTCAAGATGGATATTGCAACCATGTCACACGGCTTGGAAGCAAGATCTCCTTTCCTAGATTCAAAATTAGTTGAGCACGCAATGTCAATTCCCTCTGCCTCTAAAACCAATGGAATTCAAACAAAGCCCCTTCTCAGAGATATTGCCAGCCGCCACCTTCCTTCCAGCATTTTAAACTTACCCAAACGCGGCTTTGAAATACCCATAAAAACCTGGTTGACGGGCGATTTAAAGGAACACTGTAATGATCTTATATTGAATTCATCAGGAATAGTCGCAGAAATTTTTGAAAAATCCCAAATTGAATCTTTACTCAATAATGAGAATGCTAAAACCTCTAAGCACTCCCGTTGGGCTCAATTGGTCTGGAATTTCTTTGTTCTATCCGGATGGGATCAGAAGCGGCGAGAGCTCATTAATAATAGAAAGTACTGATAATATATAAATGAAAATAGCCCTGGTAGCTACAGATGATTTTTCTCTTCTGATTTATCGGAAGGGCTTAATACTTTCACTTTTAAAGTTAGGACATGAAGTATGCCTGATCTCGAAACCGGGTGAGTTTGTTCCGCAGTTGGAAAAACTAGGCGCTAGACATATTCCGGTAAATCTGGAACGATTCATAAACCCTTTCAATGATCTTAGTGTGATGATCCGGTTTTTTAAAATTTTCCGAAAGGAAGGTTTTGATATCGTGCACAACTTCACCATTAAGCCCAATAATTATTCTACTCTCATGGCTTATGCTGCAGGTTGCAAAGAAATATTTAACTCGGTAACCGGGCTCGGAATTTTAGTTTACGAGCCATGGGAAAAAAGTCTCCTTTCCAAAGCTTTTAAATTGGGGCTTAAACTTTTATATGCACTATCCTCCCGCCTTTCAAACAAAACCTGGTTCCAAAATTCTGACGATAGGGATTACTTCATTAAAAACCACCTTATAAAACCTGAAAAATCTGTTTTGATTAAAAGCAGTGGTATCAATCTTGATGAATGGAAGCTTCCAGATAAGGACAAGGTTGCTTCACTAAAACAAAAAATGGGGTTTCATCTTGAAGATATCCTGATCGTAATGGTCTCCCGCGCCCTTAGTAGCAAAGGCATTCATGAATTTCTTTACACAATGGAACAATTAACCAGGAAATATTCAAACACCAAATTTGTATTAGCCGGAGGTGCTGAAGAAAATTTGAACCGAGGGGTTCCCGCTTCCTTACTTACAGAAAAGACAAAAAGCTTTCCTTTTTTCTGGTTAGGCCATCAAAAAAACATAATCGATGTGTTTTCTATTGCAGATGTTATTGTATTCCCCTCCTATTATAGAGAAGGAGTCCCAAGATGCCTACTGGAAGCAATGGCTTTAAAGAAACCTATTGTTACCACTGACCACTGTGGTTGTCGAGAGGCCGTAAAGGATGGAATCAATGGTTTTCTTGTTCCTGTCCGCGATGGAAAAGCGGTGGCCGAGAAAACGGAACTTTTGATCCAAAATCCAGAATTGAGATATAAAATGGGAAACGCAGGATTAGAGAAGGCGCGTCAGGAATTCGAGGAAAAATTAATCGTTGAATCTTTACTCAATGACTTGTATCAATTTAACGATA
Source organism: Nitrospinales bacterium (assembly GCA_047610985.1). Taxonomy (GTDB): domain Bacteria; phylum Nitrospinota; class Nitrospinia; order Nitrospinales; family VA-1; genus UBA8687. The sequence goes on from JBLFWU010000043.1 coordinate 17,033, forward strand.
AAATTAAATAATACTTTTCAATTTTTCTATTTAGATTTTAAGGCCAAATGAAAACTGCTGTTAATTACTTAAAAATCACCGAGGTCACTGATGATCTTGTCAGCAGAGAACAAGTGCAAAGGTCATGTGATCGTTATTACTGGGCAAAACAATTTTGCAAGGAGAAAATAGTTCTCGAAGTCGGTTGCGGAACAGGACAGGGTTTGGGCTACCTTTCCAAGGTGGCTCAGAGGTTTGTAGCAGGGGACTTTTCACTGGACATTTTGAAAGTAGCAAAGCGTCATTACGGTTCAAGAGCGGATCTGTTCCAGTTCGACGCCCAATATCTGCCGTTCGCTAACAATTCAATGGATGTAATTATTTTATTCGAAGCTATTTATTATGTTCCCGATGCTGATCGCTTCATTAAAGAGTGTCGCAGGATGCTGAAACCCAATGGAAAGGTACTCATCGCTACGGCTAACAAAGACCTTGCGGATTTCAATCCTAGCCCGCATACCTATCAGTATTTTGGTGTCCTGGAGTTACATGAAATCTTTGATAAGAATGGGTTCTCGACCCAATTTTTTGGGAATACTCTTGTTAGCAACCTATCTTTCATTCAACGATTGTCACGCCCCTTAAAACAACTTGCGGTTAATTTAAACTTGATGCCGAAAACAGCCGACGGGAAAAAGTGGCTTAAAAGAATTATTTTTGGGAAACTGGTAAAAATGCCCGGGGAAATAAAAGAAGGAATGGGATTTTATAACCACCCTAGTCCATTGAGCTATCAAATGGTTGATAAAGACCATAAAGTGATCTATTGTGCTGCAAATCTATTAAAAAAATAAATGACCAAAACAAACCACCCAGCGAGAAAATAAATGGCAAAACCTAAAAAAGTAAAATTAGCTGGCGGCTTTCGCTCTCCCGCCGAAAATAAAGTTGGAGCCAAAAATAAAGCCTGTTTTGAAAAAAATCCGTCTTCATGGGAAACTAAAATGGAAAATTTCCCAAAATACGCACGTTTTCAAAACATCACTCGTTTTCTCGCTCTTTATGAGATTTACAAAAAAGTATTAAATGTAAAGGGGTCTATTGTCGAGTGCGGTGTCTATCATGGGTTTGGAGTCATGTCTTACCTCAATTTTTCCACCATCCTTGACCATGTCAACTTGACACGAAAAATTTACGGGTTTGACTCGTTTGAAGGTTTCCCTTCAGTTAGCGATAAGGACAAATCAAAATTTGCAGATGTTAATCCCTCTGATCTGGAAGTAGATTCGCATGGAGAAATAATGAAACTGGCCGCTATTCATGACTCGGTGAGATTTTTGGGCCATATCCCAAAAGTAAAACTGATCAAGGGAGATGCGACAAAAACCATTCCAAAGTTTGTTGAAGAGCATCCACACCTCCTCATCAGTCTATTATTTTTGGATTTTGACCTTTACGAACCGACTAAAGTAGCTTTGGAAAACTTTCTACCAAGAATGCCCAAGGGTGCCATTATAGCATTCGATGAATTGGATAATCCTCTATGGCCTGGTGAAACACAGGCATTGATTGACGTTTGTGGACTCAATTCGCTGAAGCTGGAGAGACTTCCGTTTGATCCCTATATAGGGTTTGCAACAATAGAGTGAGGCGGTTGCTTTTGGATACAAAATATTTCCGTCGTACCAATGCAAAAACCCCTTCAAAAGCGACCATATCGACCTACCAAAATTTTATCAGAACGGAAGATATTATTTCTCTCATTCCCCAGCGGCTTCTGAAGTGATGTGTTTTAAAACGCACTAAACTTCTTTTTGCCTTCTCTTCATTATCCCCATCCCGAAAACTTAATACACGCAGTAAGCTTACATTTATAGAATTCACACTATCGTGACATTTATGTGACTGAAAAATATAGATCTATTTTATTTCTGTGGTAACCTAGTTGTATATTTACATATCTCAAACTTAGATTAACATTAATTCGATTATTTGGAAATTTCTCGTATTTGACGTCAAGCTTTACGAAAAATGGGGTTCTGATAAGAATAAGTTTGTAGACTAAAGACGGAACCACAAACTCAAAAGTCATCCATTAAAGAAACTCTCAATGAATATTCTAAATTCCAAGTTACAGTTGAAAAGCGAAAATGTAAGAACTCTGGTTATAAAAAAGCGCAGGGTTATTCCATTCTTTGACTACTCTGAGGTGTTTTCTTCTTCTGAGGAAGAATTGGTAGATGTGTTTCGAAATGTTCTTCGGCGTGGGGCATTCATTCAACAAAGTGATTTGTTGAAATTTGAAGAAAATTTAGCCAATTACCTTGGCGTTAAATATGCTTTTGGTGTAGCAAACTGTACCGATGGGTTGATAATTGCCATGAAGTCTATTGGAATCAAACCTGGCGATGAAGTTATTTTCCCCTCTCATACTTTTGTTGCTTCAGCGGCTTCCATACATTTTTCAGGTGGAACTCCAGTACCTATAGAATGTGGTTCAGATCATTTAATGGATATCAAGGCAATTGAAAAAGCGATTACCAGTAAAACCAAAGCTATTCTTCCTGTTCAACTCAATGGCCGAACCTGTAAAATGGATGCCATTCAAAAAATTGCAGACAAGCATGAATTAAAAATCATAGAAGATTCCGCTCAGGCTCTGGGAGCTAAATTCAAGGGTCGTTATGCAGGTTCATTTGGAGATGTCGCGGCATTCAGCTTTTACCCTGCAAAGACATTAGGCTGCTTTGGAGATGGCGGCGCTATTGTTACCAGCGATGATCAAATTGCAAAAAAAATTATTTCACTCCGGGATCATGGCCGCGATGAGTTTGGGGATGTATCAGGTTGGGGGCTCAATTCCCGGCTCGATAATTTGCAGGCTGCTATCTTAAATTTTAATTTTAAAAAATATGAAACTACCATCGCTCGTAGACGTGAAATTGCCTTCTTATACAATAAATATTTGAGTGGATTATCAAACCTAAAGCTTCCCCCAGCTCCTGACAGCCACCCTGACTATTTTGATATCTACCAAAACTATGAAGTTGAATCCAGCCAACGGGATGAGTTACGCGAATACCTGGATCAAGCAGGAGTAAAGACCATACTGCAATGGGGTGGGAAAGCAGTTCATCAATTCGAAAAACTTAAACTGAACTACCAGCTACCTGTCACCGAAAAAACTTTGAATGAATCATTTTTGCTTCCTATAAACACAATGATTACCGATTTTGATGTGAAATACATTTGTGAAAAAATCATAGAATTTTACAATCATTAATTTCATCGATTTAACTCGATAAAATCCGATTTGCTGTCATGGATATCAAATATCTCGCAAAAAAGATCCGTCTTCACACCTTGCAGATGACCTCCCAAGCGGGGAGTTCTCATGTAGGTTCCGTTTTTTCTATGGTTGAGATTATTTCTGTCTTATACGGAGCCACTCTCAAAAAAGATCCCAACAATCCAAAGTGGGCTGACCGAGACCGATTTATATTGAGCAAGGGACATGCAGCATCTGGTTTATATGCAGCTCTTGCTGAGTGTGGTTTTTTCCCTGTCGAAAATCTTAAAACATTCTATCAGGATGGTTCCCGTCTTTTGGGTCATGTCTCGCATAAGGGAATTCCAGGGGTTGAAGTTTCCAGCGGCTCTCTCGGTCACGGTCTACCGATAGGCGCAGGTATGGCTTATGGAGCAAAACTGGATCAGCAAAGTCACAAGGTTTTTGTCCTAATGAGTGATGGTGAATGCGATGAAGGATCTAACTGGGAAGCAATATTGTTTGCCGCTCATCATAAGCTTGATAATCTCGTTGCCATAGTGGACTATAACAAAATTCAAAGCCTCGACCAGGTTTCCAACACCTTAGGTCTCGAACCGTTTGCGGACAAGTGGAACAGTTTTGGTTGGGAAGTATTAGAAATAGACGGCCACAATCTAGAGGAATTGCACAGTGCATTTTCTAATCTTCCTCGGAAGCCGAATCGCCCTACATGCATTATCGCTCATACTGTAAAGGGTAAAGGTGTTTCCTTCATGGAAAACACAGTACTTTGGCATTATAGAAGTCCTCAAGGGGAGGAATATGCATCAGCAGTCAGAGAATTGGAATCGCCATTATGAGAGATGCTTTCATTAAATCGCTTTCCGAGCTTGCGAAAACCGACCCTAGGATTATGCTGATTACGGGAGATTTAGGTTTTGGTGTACTCAATGATTTCTCAAAAAATTATCCCAAACAATTTTTGAATGCAGGTGTTGCCGAGCAGAATATGACAGGGCTGGCCGCAGGCCTTGCACTTGAAGGAAGAATCGTTTTCACCTATTCTATTGCCAACTTTCCTGTTATGAGATGCCTGGAACAAATTCGTAATGACGTTTGCTACCATAACGCAAACGTAAAAATAATATCTATTGGGGGCGGTTTCAGTTATGGCTCCCTTGGAATTTCCCATCATGCAACAGAAGATATTTCTATCATGCGTGCTATGCCGGACATGACCACTGTAGTCCCTGGAGATTTGTGGGAAGCCGAAGAATCGGCAAAAGCCCTAATTAATACTGAAGGAGCCTGCTATTTAAGACTTGATAAATCTCATGCCCCTAGTACAGAAGACAAAGAAAATAAATTTGTTATTGGTAAAGCACGACGTCTAGTTGAAGGTAAAGATTTGACTCTGATAAGTTCAGGAGGAATTCTAGGAGTGACTTTGGAAGCAGCAAAGCAACTAAAGACAAAAGGAATCTCCTGTCGTGTTATCAGCATGCATACCCTAAATCCTCTGGACGAAGAAGCCATATTATCTGCTGCCGAAGAAACAGGGGGCATCATCACCGTTGAAGAGCAAACCGTTAAAGGAGGGCTGGGGGGAGCAGTCGCTGAAGTTTGTCTTGAGAAAGGCTCCTATCCTAAAATCTTCTATCGGATTGGAATCCGAGCTACAATGACATCCCTCGCTGGCACTCAAAACTATTTACGCAAAGCACATAACATGGATGAAAATGCCATTGTTTCCCACGCTGTGAATTTAATTAAAAAAAAGCTTGAACTAACTTCTTAAAAAAAATGAAACGAGCTTTTGATATCGTATTTTCGTTTCTAGGAATGATCGTTATAAGCCCTGTCCTCATCCCAGCAATTGTTGCAGTCTGGCTTCAGGATTTCCACTCTCCCTTCTATGTGTCGACCCGTTTAGGAAAAAATGGCAGGCAATTTAAAATGGTCAAACTCCGCTCCATGAAAATGGATGCCGACAACTCTGGAGTTTTTTCAACGACAAGTAATGACCCAAGGGTTACGCGGGTGGGGTGGATAGTCAGAAAATATAAGCTGGATGAACTCCCTCAAGGATGGCATGTTTTAAATGGCGACATGAGCTTTGTAGGACCACGACCACAAGTTCCTTATGGCGTAAAAGACTATACCGAAAAAGAAAAAGAACTATTTGCAGTGCGCCCAGGTATCACCGATTTTTCATCGATAATATTCGCTGACGAAAGCGATGTGCTTAAGAATAGCAAAGACCCAAACGTTGACTACGACCTTTTAATTCGCCCTTGGAAAAGCCGTTTAGGACTTTTTTATATCGAAAAACAGTCATTCATTCTGGATATTGTTCTAATGGTACTGACACTTGTGGGAATCTTTTCCAGAGACAATGCTCTAAAAGGAGGGACCTACGTTTTATCTAAACTGGGCGCCAACCAAGACTTAATTCATATTTCCAAAAGGAACCAATCACTGCAACCCCATTCACCTCCAGGCCTGACGGAGACATCTCATCCCGCAAAATAATCAGAATCCGATATCAAAATCACCTAACTTTTTTTCTTATTTTGAGCCACTTCAGAATATTCAGCACCGTACTTGCCATAATTGCCATAAACCTTGTTTTCATAATATTCATAAGCCTTGCCGCTTTTGTGCTCAACCATATTAAGGATGACTCCCAGAATTTTATGTGGGGCGGCTAGCGCTTCTTCCTCTTCTGATTTTCGACGATCCAAAGTGTTCGATTGGCTTATCCCTCCCGTTGTGGAGGTCACTAGTTTTTTCAATGCCCTTTGCGATAGACGCACATCATTTTCCCCAGCTTTAATCACAAATATAATGCCATCACACGATTTACTGATTGTAGAAGCATCTGGAACAGGCAATACGGGGGGAACATCGATAATTACCAGATCATAATTATCCCGCAAGTATGAAATCAGACTTTTGAGTTTTATTGAGTTTAAAAGATCAACCATGTTCTCCGTTGATTCACCGCTAGGAAGGATAGATACATTGTTAATCCCGGAAGAATGGATACATTCATTCAAAGGATGTTTTCCGGAAATTGCTTCTGCGAGCCCCGGGTTGCCTTGAATATTAAAAATGGAATGTATTTTAGACCTTCGTAAATCTGCATCAAGAATTAAAACTCTTTTCCCCAAATGAGCCATAGCCAATGCAAGATTCGAAACCAGAGTAGACTTTCCTTCCTTAGGGGTTGCGCTAGCAACCATCAGAACTTTCTTCGGTTTTCCAGGAACGGCATTCATCAGATTTGTTCTTAACATCCGAAATTCATCCACCAACGGTGAGTCATCATTTTGCTTCAAAGGCAAATTACCATCACTCTTGCTAAATTTAGAAACTGATCCCAAGTTTAAAAATGGGATCTGCCCCTCCACATCATATTCCGTTCGCAAAGTACGATCTAAGGATTCAAGAAA
>JBLFWU010000044.1:0-23631 GCA_047610985.1 Nitrospinales bacterium
TGGGAACTGTTACCTCTCAACCTGGAAGAGACCCGTGGCTATATTCAACACAGGTTGAATGTGGCATTAGGAAAAGGGAAGGTGCGTTTTTCTCGTCAAGCTGTCGAAACGGTTTTTCGATATTCGCGCGGAATTCCACGAATGATTAATGTCATCTGTGACAGGACTTTGTTGATCGCTTATACAGAAGGTACCAAAAAAATTATTCCGCAAATTGTTAAAACTGCGGTGAAAGATATTGGTAGCCTGGTGCCGCTTGAATCCTGGGTCGATAAATTTTGGAAGCTGGTGATTCCCTCGGCGATTGCTGCGGGGCTTGGTTTCTTTGCTTTGAACTTTTTTGCGTTACCAGAATTCGACAACAAACCGCAAGGTAAAGACATTGCCGCTTTAATTAAAGAAGATCCTATAGATCTGTCGTCACCGGGTGAACTGATTAGTTATTCCGCTGCTTCCGCAACTATTGCTCCGAGTTCTCCAGTGAATTTTCCAGAAGAAGTGCCACAGTCGGCTGTTATTGCCGCTCCCAAACGAATTCCAAGTAATGGAATGTTGAGCATTTCGGACTCGGATAAACTTGTAACGTATCTGTCCAGCCTGACGCTAATGGAAAGTAAGTTGGAAGCTGTTAAATGGGTTTTCGAAGCTTGGAATATTGCCCCCGTAAATCTTCAAGATAAAGAAGACCTGGAAATACTGATAGAGGACCATCAGTTACTTCAATATGAAATGAATGGAACTATGAAACGGTTGCAGAGTCTTAACTATCCGGCACTATTAGAGATTGCACTTCCCAATGCGCAGGGAACCAAATATCTTGCTTTGTCTTCTATTAAAGGAGATACAGGTGTGTTTGGGTCGGTGGATAAAATTGAAATGCCACTTTCAATCATCAATTCGCTTTGGACAAGGAAAGCGATAGTTTTGTGGAAAGACTTCGAAAACCTGCCGGAATCATTTGATCTGGGATTCGAAGGTAAGGAAGCCGTTTGGCTGCAAAAAAATCTTCGCCTTCTCGGTTATTTCCAAGGGAGAGAAGCTCCTTTGTATGGCCCTAAAACGATTCGAGCTGTAAGAAGATTTCAGCGTAATAACAATATTAAAGATGATGGCAAATTTCAAATAGATAGCAAGTTGCTTGTGTATAATCTTCTGCAAATTTACCAAACCCCGGAGCTGGTAACCCGGTAACTCATATACAGGTATAGCAAATGAGCACGATTTTAAAAACGCTAAAAAAACTTGAAGAAGAAAAAAGCGTTTTAGAAAAAGGATTGGATTTGAAGGAACTGGTTCTTCAAGATGAAGAAAACCTTTTTAATTCACCGTCAGAGACTCCCCGAAAAATATTTTTAATAAGCGCAATATTATTTAGTGGAATCGCGTTCGGTCTTTTTTTGGCATGGAAGGGCAGCCCTCCAGAGAATCAAGTTGTTCGGGTTTCACCGCCGAATACGGGTTATTATAAGGCCTCAATTCCAGTAAAAAATCAATATGTCACTCCGGTTCCCGGCATACCGCTGTCAAATATTCCAGAGCTAGAAAAACCTTATCGTCCTACGAGAGAGAATAATTTTTATGCAGTAGAAAATGAAATTCCAAACAATGTAGAGAGAACCATTGAGCCTGCTAGACCGTCAACCGTTCTTGCAAGAGGCAATTCTCAGGAGCAACAAAGGCGGGATGCTTATGAAATTCAATCTTTGATAGAAACCGCAAAACTGCTGGCAGATGAGCCAGAAGAAATTCTTATTCCACAAATTAACAAAAGCCTCTCTATTCCCGATTTAAAAGTAAAAGGTATTATCTTTTTTTCTCCAGAGAGTCCTTCTAATCATATTTTTGTTTCGAACGAAAAAAGTAAAAATCATAAAATGCGCGTTGGGGATTCAATAGATTCTGCCACTCTTATGAAAATAGAATCAACGGGTGCGGTGTTTGCTTATCAGGGTGAAACCGCTTTCTTGAATATCGGTCGTTAGAAGTACTCCATTGCATAATATGGGATCGACATTTTTTAATCGGAAAAGAAATATTGCACACGGTCTACAAAGCGATTTCACAGGAAGAGATGGATCGGATACTTGCTTATTGCAAGCAACATGCTTTCTTTGAGATTTATCCCGGGGAAGAAGGTTCGCAAAAAACGGTGATTGTAAATTCGCGTCAAGAAAACGAGCCCCTGGAAAACTTTAAACCATTAGGCTCCTTTTATTGCAATTATCTGGGAGAAGGAATTATCTCTCTTGATCAGGATGAGTCCGATTACGATTCTATGCCATCGGCGCAAAAACATGTGGCGGCGATCAAACAGGTGGTCGATATTCTTATCGAGAAAGCTCACCCCGGAGCGCAACTACAATTTCCCGTGTGAACAAAAAATATATATGTCTGAGATCCTTCCATCTACGCTCATGCCAGAAATAGGTATGTGCTCTTCTTACCCACAGCTGTTTGCTGCCACTTGCAAGGGAAATGCTGAAGAATCTATAGTCAAAGGCTGACTGTGTTGTTTGGCTTTATAGGCCCTGACCAACTCCCTCCACGCGGAGTGGGGGTTGACTTTGTTTGTTGATCTCTGATAAACCCTATCGGTTATGTATTTTCAAGATATCATTTTAAATCTACAGAATTTTTGGGCATCACGCGAATGCGCCATCCATCAGCCTTATGACATAGAGGTGGGGGCTGGCACGTTTAATCCCTGCACTTTTTTCAGGGTATTGGGTCCCGAACCATATAATGCTGCGTATGTAGAGCCCTCTCGCCGCCCGACGGATGGCAGGTATGGAGAAAACCCGAACCGTCTGCAACATTACTATCAGTTTCAGGTGATTCTTAAACCGTCCCCACAAGATGTTCAGGATAAATATTTAAACAGCCTCACCGTTTTGGGTGTGGACCCATTGAAACACGATATCCGGTTTGTCGAGGATGATTGGGAGTCGCCGACTCTGGGAGCTTGGGGACTAGGTTGGGAAGTCTGGCTGGATGGTATGGAAATTACCCAGTTCACTTATTTCCAACAAGTGGGGGGCATAGATTTAAAACCGGTTACCGCTGAGCTGACCTATGGATTGGAACGTATAGCGATGTATTTACAAAATGTGGAAAATGTCTATGAATTGAAATGGAATAAAAATCTTTTATATGGCGATGTTCACCTCGAAACGGAAAAACAGTTCTCCCGTTATAATTTCGAAGCTTCGAATAAGGACCGATTATTTCAATGGTTTGATATGTATGAAGCAGAAGCAAAAGAGTTATTGGAAAAGGAGTTGGTTCTTCCTGCTTATGATTACACATTGAAATGTTCCCATGCGTTTAATTTGTTAGATGCGAGAGGGGCTATCAGTGTAACCGAGCGCACAGGTTTTATAGGGAGGGTTCGCAGCCTTGCGCGTTTAAGTGCTGAAATTTATGTGCAGCAGAGAGAGGCCATGCAGTTTCCGTTGTTAAAAAATAAATCTTAATCCGGTAAATTTTCGTTATCTGGCATGGATGAGGTTTCACCCCATTTTCTTATTTGCGTACGCACTGTCATAGAATCGGGATGCTTGATTTCTTCATAAATTTTTAAGACTTCATTTGCGCGCTCGCTGGCTTCGATAAATTTTTCTTGATTGCCCAATCCAATACAGATTTTCCAGAGTGTTTCTCCTTCCAACTCTCGGTTACCGGTTTTCTTCGAAAACTCTAAGGCGTCTTCAAAATAAATCGCTGCCTGATCATTTTCATTGTTCTCTTGATGCGTCCCCCCCAGTTGTACTAATAGTCTGCCTTCTCCCTGTACGTCCTTGTTTTTCCGTGCCGAGAGTAAACCATTTTCGAGATAGACAAGGGCTTTGGACATATCTCCAGATTTAACGGCGAGTTCGCTTAACTTTTTGGTTAATTCAGTTTCTAAGGGATGCCCCCCTTTTGTTCGTTGCGCCAGATCGAGGCCATTTTCAAAATAGTCGAGAGCCTTTTCCATTTCTTCCAGCCCCAGGCAGATTTCTCCAAGCATATTCAATAAATCAATCTGTTTTGATTTATCGTTTTTTTGTTTTGCCATTTCAAGGGCCTGGTCGCCATAATCGACGGCTTTTTGAAAAGCGCCGATTTGGTTGTTTGCTGACCCCAGTTTTTCCAGAATTTCCAATTCCTCCGATTTTTCTCCTGCCGCCTGGGTGAATTTAAGGTCTTGCTCAAGAAACTCTATAGCGCGTTTATAATTTTTTAAAGCGAGACAGGCCACCCCTAAATGTCGGAGTGCTGTTTTCTCTCCTTGGATGTCGCTGGTTTTTTTGCAAAGAGAGAGAGCGCGCTCCATGAACTCCAATGCTCTTTGTGGCTGGTTCAACCTGTTATATTCAGGCCCCAGATTCAAGAGATGCATACGTTCGGCTTCTTTATCATCTAGTTGCTGAGCTGCAGACAAAGCGGCTTCAAACCAACGGATGGTTTCGGCAGGTTGCAACCGTTTTACAATAAGTTCGGCACCATTTTCTGTATAGGCACTGCATATTTTTGCGGCGTCTTTATCCTTGGAACAGTTTTTCTGGGCCCATTCTTGTCCTGCTTTAATGTTATCTAGTTCCTGATCGAAAAACATCATGCCTTTGATTTGGCCTTTACCGCCTTTGACGCTTAATTTTTGAGCTGTTTCCAAGGCGTTCATAAACTCGGTGGCCAGACGTCTCTCGGCCATTCCTTGTTCTCCACCAGATACAAGCGGTTTAACAAATTTCCTTATGAGGTCATGCAGAGAAAAACGGTCATTGTTTTCATTAGTTTGAACGAGGCCATATTGCACGAGACCAATCAGCGATAAATTATCTGAGTCTTCGCAAACAAATGCTTCCGCTTTCGCGCTGAAGGAGCCGGGAAAAACAGTTAGTTTTCTTAGCACTACTGCTGCCTTGTCTGGCAAAAGAGTGTAGCTGTATTTCAAAGAAGCTTCGATGCCCGTGGTCAGGGTTTCGTTGTCACCGTGACCCAGACCTTTTTTAACGTCGCGAAGCTTATTGGCAAAATATTCTGGGTCCATAGTGGCGTTGATAGCAAACAATTTACCAATCAATTCCAGAGCGAGTGGGACGTCTTTACAGATTTTTGAAATTTCTTTTATTGCATGACTGAGTTTCGGGCAGAGTAGTGTCAGCATATTATGCGAATCAAGAAAATCCAAAGTATCCAGTGCAATGGAAACAAAACCAGGCAGGTTAACAGGTTTAACGGAAGTGACGATTAACAGCCATGAAGGAGGGGGAATAAGGGGTTTTAACTGTTTTGGGCCTGCAGCATTATCGAGAATCAACATTCCCTTTTGCTTTTTTAAAGTTGCTCGATACAGTTTTGCAAGAGCCTTGGTGTCTGTTGGAAGAGTCTGGTTCGGTTTGAAGCGGGTAATGATTCGGCCCATTATTTCTACAGGTGAAGGGGCTTTCGGATCACTGCCACGCATATCCATGAAAACCTGATCCCCAGGAAACTGCGAGGAGAACTTTTTAATCATCATTATAGCTAAAGTAGTTTTGCCTATACCTGCATGACCACTGAAGCTGATCATCACCGGTGGTTTGCCAGTGCGCGATACAACATCTTTGAATATTTCTTTTCTTCCAATGAACAACTCGGGCTCAGGGGGAGGCCGATAAAGTTTGATATTACCTACGCCCATTTCAGGAGACATCTTAATTGCTTTTTCTACCAATGCTTGTGCCCTTTTTGCTTGATTGGGATTACGCAACTTAGGCTCGTTCGATTCTGAACCGGGTGATTTAGAAGAGCCTTTTTTGCCAGAAGAGCCTTTTTTAGACATCTTAGAAATCAGGCCTGCGATAATAGCGATGGCTGCAATGACTATAATAATTGTTGTCATTTAAGTATCCGTATCATAGTTCAAACAAAGGAAGTTTCAGATTGGGCAAAATATGGAGTAAGACAGAGAATATATCATATTATGATTTCTGCTATTTGTGTTTAGTGGAAGAATTCTGAAGGTTGACTTTGAAGTTTTTTGCTCGATAATACACATTTTTGCCCTTATCTCATTTGTTTTCAGGAAACTCTGGTTTTAAAGACACTTATTATATGGCTGAATTTTTTTTAGAAATTGGTTCCGAAGAGCTTCCTTCAGGATATGTTCAACCTGCCTTGGACTATATGCACAAAGAACTGTCCTCTTTTTTTTCCAGGAACCGGATTGATGCAGAGGTCCCCAAAACCATGGGCACTCCAAGACGACTGATAGTCTCTGTAAAAGGGGTGATGGCCATGCAGAAAGATTCTGTGGATGAGTTTCTTGGGCCGGGAATTTCAGTGGCCTATGATGACGAGGGCCAACCCACTAAAGCCGCAACAGGTTTTGCCCGTGGCAAGGGAATTGATGTTTCTGACCTGACTCGTAAACAAACCCCAAAAGGAGAAGTGATTTGTGCCCGGGTTGAAAATAAAGGTCGCGTAACTTCATCCTTATTGAATGAATATCTGCCGCAATTGATTGGTGAAATCCCATTTCCGAAAAAAATGCGTTGGCAAAATAAATCCCGACCCTTTGCCCGACCTTTGCATTGGGTTACCGCCTTGTTTGAGGGACAGGCTCTGCAGTTTGAATTCGATGGAATCGCCAACGATGCAGTTTCGCGGGGGCATCGCTTTCTGAATCCTGAAAAATTTCAGGTTAAAGACCTTGAATCGTATTTAGCAGAATGTGAAAAGCATTTTTTAGTTGTTGATCCGGATATCAGAAAAAAAACCATTTTGGAGCAAGTTCAGCAATTAGCCGAAAAAGCCGGAGGTCATATTAAAGACGACGAAGAATTGCTGAACCTGGTAAATTTTCTTGTTGAATTTCCGGTAGCGATTAAAGGGAATTTTGATTCCGGTTTTTTAGAGTTGCCGCAAGAGCTGCTGGTGATAACAATGAAATACCACCAAAAATATTTTCCCGTTTGGGATAAGGACGAGAAGCTTCTCCCGTGTTTTATTACCGTCAGCAATATGCCGGCATCGGAAGGGAATGAAATACAAAAAGGCAACGAGCGTGTTTTGCGTGCACGACTGGAAGATGCTCGCTTTTTTTACGATGAAGATCGGAAGAAAAAAATCGAAGATTTTGTTGAGCCTCTAAAAGGTGTCGTGTTCCAGAAAAAACTGGGAACCGTTTTTGAAAAAGTAAATCGAATCACCGATCTCGCAGGAATTCTTGCGAGCGAAGTATGCCCGCAAAAAGAAACACAAGCAAGAAGAGCCGCCGAATTATGCAAGGCCGACTTAGTCAGCCAGATGGTGTTCGAGTTTCCCGAGTTACAGGGAATCATGGGCGGCTATTATGCTTCTCACTCAGGAGAAGATGCCGAAGTTGCCCAGGCGATTAAAGAACATTATCGTCCCACCTTCGCGGGGGATGATTTGCCTTCTTGCGATTCAGGGGCCTGCGTTGCCATAGCAGATAAGCTAGATACCATTATCGGTTGTATAGGTGTAGGGCTAATTCCATCTGGTTCTGAAGATCCTTATGGGTTAAGGAGGCATGCCCTAGGTATTTTGCAAATCGTGCTGGATCGAGGATGGCAACTTTCTTTTCAAAGCCTCGTGGAGAATGGCCTAAATCTAATTGCGAATAAAGCTAAACTGGATAAAGAGGAAATTAAAAAACATGTAGAGGATTTATTTTCTCAGAGATACAAAACTTTGTTGAATGGAGAAGGTTTTCCTTACGACGCGATTGATTGTGTTCTTTCAACTGGAATGGATTCTATTGTTGATGTGAAAGCGAAAGTAGCGGCTTTTTCTGATTTGAAAAAGCAACCTTATTTTGAGCCTCTCGCCATTGCTTTCCGAAGGGTTGCCAGTATTTTAGATAAAAAAGTAGATGGGGAAATCGACCCTGGATTGTTGAATGAATCTGCAGAAAAACAACTGTATGCAGCCTTTTTGAAGGTGCGTGATCCGGTACTGAGCCATATTAAGAATAAGGAGTTTTCCAGCGCATTGGAAAAAATGGGGGAGATAAAACCCTCTGTGGATGATTTTTTTGACAATGTGATGGTGATGGTAGAAGACCTTGCCCTGCGCGAGAACCGCCTTTGCCTGCTGCGAGATATATCCGGCTTATTCTCGGATATTGCTGACTTTTCAAAAATCGTTTTGAAAAAAAGTTGACATCATTTTTGCAGGTAACCATAATAAAAAATTCTGCATGATAATGATAAATATGAATAAAAATTAACTCCGCAAGGATTTGGAGGCACAAATGAACATTGCACTCACCGGCATTACTGGAATGGTGGGCTCCCATTTTATAAAAAAGCTTTTGGAAGATAACTCCAAAAGCGCAACCTATAACATCAAAGCCTTAATCCGCGAAGGCAGTGTTGTAGAGCATTTAAAAACTTTCGAAGATATTGATTACATCATTGGCGGTCTCGAAGATAAAGAGTCGCTTGCGAAACTGGTACAGGATGCAGAAGTGCTGGTGCATCTTGCCCATTTCCCCGGCCCGGTTCAAACCGTGGAAGAACTGGTGAAGGTAAATATCGATGGTTCCTTTGATTTGCTGGAAGAAGCGCGCAAGGCCAAGGTGAAACAGGTCATTTTTATGAGTGCCTGTACAGTTTTTGGAGAGGTGTTGCCTACCGTAAATAAAGATAACCCGATGGACGAAAATCATCCAGTTCGGCCTGGTAACCTTTACGGTTCCATCAAAAACTCAATTGAAGGATTCTGTTTTCAATTTCAAAAAAGCCGCGCATTTGATGTCACCATCTTGCGACCTGTAACCATTTATGGTGTGCGTCCACAGTTGGATAAGTCGGAATGGTTTCAGACCATTGATTATCTCGCTACCAACTATAATGTTGATCTGAAAGGCAGTACCAAATATATTTCAGTTGACTCTGTGGTTCAAGGCATTCAATGCACAATTGGAAATGCTGACGCGGCGGGGAAAATTTATCATCTGGTGGATGGTCATATCCATAACCTGAAATTGGGGAATATGATTGTCGATGCTATTGAATCCTTCGGTGAATGTGAAGGTGTCCCAGGTGATGATGGAGTCCCCATGTCCAATCAAGCCGCAAAAGATATTGGTGTGGAATTTCGCGGTGAAGAATCCATCATTGAATATATCAAGCTCATCCATAAACTGCAGGGTGAGTATGGTGGTGAGCGTAATATCAATAATTGGTAAAGGTTTGAATGTGTCTTCCTTAACATCACAATCTTTTATTGAACGCTTGATTCAAGAAGATTACAAATTTTTTACTGGCGTGCCCTGTTCTTTGCTGTCCGGGTTGATTTATGAACTGGAAGACCAGAAAGGTGAAGTTCGCTACGTTCCGTCTGTTCGTGAGGATGCGGCAGTGGGTTTGTGCGTCGGTGCCTATCTTGCGGGAACGATGCCCGTTCTTCTCATGCAAAATTCTGGTTTAGGATACTGCCTCAATGCCTTCACTTCCCTGAACTTGATTTATAAGATACCCGCACTGGTCATTATGAGTTGGCGTGGCAAAGCGGGAAAAGATGCTCCCGAGCATATCATCATGGGGGATATCGATCAGGAACTCCTCAAGACTGCGGGTATGGAATATTCAATCCTCAGTGAAGAAAATTGTGAAGAAGTGCTTAAAAAGGCAAAACAAAAAATTTGCGTTGAAAAGTTGCCCTATACATTGATTGTTGAGAAGGGGTTGTTTGATGAAAGGCACTGAAGCATTTCAGGAGTTGATTCCTCTAATTAAAGACGAGCCGGTGGTTCATGCTAATGGTTTCATTTGCCGCGAATCGTTTTCCCTTAAAGATCGTGAAGCTAATTTTTATATGATTGGTTCGATGGGGTTGGCCTCATCCATTGGCTTAGGGGTTGCCTTATGTAAACCAGATAAAAAGGTAATCATCATTGATGGCGATGGAAACGTGCTGATGGCAATGGGTACTCTGGCCATGATTGCCGCAGAAGCACCGAAAAACTTGATTCATGTTGTTATAGATAATGAAGTGTATGAGTCAACAGGAAGCCAACGATCTATCTCAAATAAAGTGAAGCTCGAAGAGGTTGCGAGAAGCACGGGCTATAAAAATGTTCTGAGAGTAGAGAAAAGGGAAGAAATTAAAGCAGCGTTTTTAAAACTGAAAGATTCTGCGGGTCCGAATTTTCTGCTGATCAAAGTCGAACCCGGATTCGACCCCGCTACCGGACGCGTAACCCATACCCCCGAAGAAATCACTGACCGTTTTATGCAGGCCATCTCTTAACAGCACCCGATTAAGGGTAAAAAAAACCGTTGCCCTTTTTTAAGAGCAACGGCTTAGATAAAATAGGTCTAACCACAATAGTAGATTAGGCTACAACATCTACCTGTCCGCCTGATCCATTATCAGAGGTCCGTGCGTTTGCTGAAGCAGAGTTATCCTGACTGACAACACTTCCTTCTTCTCCACCTAAATCACTAGATGCTTGTACAGGAGGGACAGCGCTGGTCTGAGCTTCCTGAGATACCTGACCTTGAGTTGTATTCGATCCAGACTGTGCAGTATCTGCAGTTTCTGTGCTGGTTGCCGCAGTCGATCTTGGTGATGCGACCGAATTCCCTAAGCTTGAAACGTCCATTGTGCCCCCTTCTTTATTTTAAAAAGAAAAAATTATTTTTTATGTATGTAAATTAAATCTTGTCGAGCTCATCGCGAATTGCGTCTCTTAGCTCTAACTGTTCTTCTGAAGGAACGGTTCTAACGACTCTCTGCGTTTGCGGGTCAATGACCTCAAGCACGACATCGTTGTTATCCGTAACCGAGAGCTTTCTTTGTTCGATACCAGCTGAGGTTGTTTTGCTGGAAGATGCATTATCTGGCTGAGCCAAACTCTGAGCGTCTTGTGACAAACTTACTGTATCCCCGGTCGGAGTAGATGAAGGCTCTGCTGCGGAACGCGGACTGGAAGCAGTTGGTTTTGGTTTTGGTGCTATCGGATTTCCCGTACTATTTACGGCCTGGGTATCCATGCTTTCACCTCTAATTTGTTGAAAAACAACGTATTTTTTGCGAGCCTTTGAATGATTCTTTTTTTGCGCAGTGCCCGCATACTTCTTAACGGTGACTTTAGGGGAAACTTTAGTTTTATTTTAGAAATTTTTTATTTATTGGTCATTTTTTTTATTCAGATTATAGGCCCTTATAAAACAATGAATTTTTACGGGGGAAAGCAATTTGTAAGATGTGATTTTAATTTAAATACAAAACGAGGAAAAAGATGGGTGGTGGAAAAACCCTACGATAAGGTTTGAATTGATCTTTTCAAGGGGTTATGATATCTCCTCCAAAAATATTGAATTTATTGTTGTTTAAGGGGTTTTTGTTGATTTTTTGCCGATTTAGCGAATTATCGACCCTGGGAAGGGTTTAGAAAGAGAGTATGAAAGAATTTCGAAAAATTTTGAAATATGCCAAGCCTTATACCAAAAGTCTGGTATTTGCTTTTATTTGTCTAACGCTGACTTCTTTGGTCAACCTAGTGCTGCCTTTGATTGTCCGCAATATGATCAATGCTGTAGTGGTTCTTAAAGACAGTCAGGTTCTCGATGGATATGCTTGGGATTTGCTTTTTATCATTCTCTTGCAGGCCGTTTTTGCGGTCGTTCATAATTATGTTTTCGGGTTTGTCGGCCACAGAATGACCACCGATTTTCGTATTGAATTCTTTTCCCACATACAATCTTTGTCCCTGCGATTTTTTCAGGAGCATCGCGTGGGCGAAATTCTTTCGCGGATGAGTAATGACATATCGGTTATTCAAAACGCCCTGGTTACTATTCCTGTTGCCTTGCTCCGGCAAAGCATCACGCTCATTGGGGCCATGACAATTATTTTATATCTGAACTGGAAGTTGACCGGTCTTATTCTGTTGATCCTTCCACCATTAATGATTTTTGCCAGAGTGTTCGGAAAACGTTTAAGACTCTTTTCTGAAAAGCTTCAGGATCAGGTTGCCCAGGCAATTGTTGTTCTGGAGGAAGTTGTTTCCTCTATAAAGATTGTGAAATCGTTTACCCGGGAAAACTATGAGCGTGACCGGTTTAAGAGCCAAATCGAAACTGCGTTCGAAAAAGCGGTAGACAAACTGAAGATTTCATCGTTCTTCGGTCCTTTCATTCTAGGCCTTACTTTTTTGGTATCAGCAGTTTTAATCTGGTATGGGGGCTATCAAGTGATGTTAGGAACAACCACACCGGGAGAACTTGCCGCTTTCTTTCTATATGCGTTGATTGTTGCCGGGCCGATAGGAACCTTTGTTCGTCTTTATACTCAAATTCAGGAAGCATCGGGAGCCATAAGAAGAGTTTATGAAATTCTGGATACCCAGCCTGCTATTAAGAATCCTGAAAACCCGATATTTCTAGAAAATATCAGCGGACGTATTCAGTTCGATAATGTTTCCTTCGGTTATCGCGAAGAGTCTGAAATTCTGCACAATATAAGTTTTGATATCCAACCGGGTCAGACCGTTGCTTTAGTCGGGCCTAGCGGGGCCGGAAAATCAACGGTTATAAAACTATTGCACCGATTCTTCGATGTCAGCGAAGGTAGCATCCGTTTGGATGGTCATAATATTCAAGAATTAGATCGGAAAAGCTTTCTCAGTCAGATTGCATTGGTTCCTCAGGAGACGCTACTGTTTGGCGGAACCGTGAAAGAAAATATACTCTACGGAAAACTGGATGCATCGGAAAAAGAATTAGAGGAGGCTGCCAAAAAGGCAAATGCCCACGACTTCATTGTTGAATTGGAAAAGGGTTATGAAACTATTGTAGGAGAAAAGGGAGCCAAGCTTTCAGGGGGGGAGAGGCAAAGAATCGCTATAGCAAGAGCTATTTTAAAAGACCCAAAAATTCTGGTGCTGGATGAAGCCACATCTTCTTTGGATAATCGCTCTGAAGCTTTAATTCAAGAGGCTATAGAAACGCTGATGCAAAATCGCACCACTTTTATTGTGGCGCATCGCCTTAGCACCATTCATCAATCAGATCAGATTATTGTTCTTGAAAAAGGCAGGGTTGTTGAAATTGGCCAACACGAAGATTTAATGAACAACAAAAATCTATATTACAATTTATATAAATTAAAAATGCAGGACCCCGTTATCCTGGGAGAATAGTGATATTTTCACTCTCCAGGGTCGGCACCAATTAGAAATCCGATTAAATGGGCTTTCTTTTCTGCATCGCCGCGATAATAGGTACGGATTAATCTTTGTATCAGTTCCGTCAAATTGGCATCTTCTCCATACGCTTCCAGTTCTTCATTAACAGCGGGTTCTTCGCCAGGGGCGTGCTGAGTTTTCTTGATGGGACCTTTCCCGGTCAGCAACCAAATGATATTCAGGTTTGTGTGCTGATACAATTTGGTAATTGTATCCGCTGAAGGAAGAGATTTGCAGTTTTCAATATCTGATAATGAACCTTGTGAAATCCTAATTAACTTCGCAAGTTGATAAGATTTCAATGGAAGTGATTTTCTCCATTGGCGTAGTCGCACACCTAAAAATTTCGCTGTTCCTGATTTGGTTTCTTGCATTTTTTCGTATACCAATACTATAATTAATAATGCCCAACTGCGCCCCGAAGATAAAGGGAATTAGACTAAAAACCCTGATCTGAGTTAGATGAAGGGTAACCTCTTTTTTGTTGGCCCTCAAAAAATAGTTAAATTGAGGGTTATTACCAGATAATCAGCGGGCAGCTATCAGTTTTTCTGTTTCAATTATTCCCTACCTGATTTATCTATAGTTCCTCAAAAATAGTTGTCCGTCAATCTTTTTAATAAAAATTTTTTTGAAGGATTTTAGGAGGTAAATTCCTCTCTCGCTAAAGCTCCAGATTACCCTACTGTGTTTTTGGGAGAAGAATTTGGAATAATCCGATCATTTCCTGGAACGCATAATTTTTGACAAGATACTCGTAAATATGGGGGGCGTAATTTTTTAGTCTCCTCTGTTCATTGCCGTCTATTGCAATGTCAACGTATATGACTACTTTAGGGGGGGTTGCTTTGAGAGTTTCTACCATTTCAAGTTCCTTGTCTTCATCCAGCATACCGGGCAAAACCCATTCATAGCGAGTCGGGTTAACGCGGTCCGTTAAAAAATAAAAAATTGGGTTCAGTGGAAGCGCAAGAATAGGATCGCCTTTTTTTGAATATATACTTATTCGTTTTACAACTTCATTTATCCACTTTGCTTCATTTGGACTCGTCAGAACATCTATCCTATCCAGTTTTATTTTAGTGGTTGCGGGATGCATGGCCTTAACGTCTTTATTGATGACCCAACCCTTAGCACCAATGCTGCCCGCGTAAAACCCATGATACGTATTCATTTCATAATAAAAGAGAAAAGGTAGGAAAATGATCAGCAGACTTAAAGGGATACGGGTGACTCTTTCCTGGATTGGGTTCTCTGATGCACTATGAAATACAAGTACCTTTTGCCAGACCTGAAAGAGCAAATAGCAAAATAGAATATAAAATGGTGGAAGCGTTCTTAAAAGGTTATCAAATCCGGCTCTCCAGATTACTAGCCCGAATGCACAAATACCTAAACCGACAATAGCGAGTAAATGCAAATTGGAAGGTGTCATTTTGCGATTTTGTAAAAAAAAACGTGTCAGAATAATTACGAGGACGAACCCATAAACCCAAATGGGAAGATGAAATAAAACTCGTTCGAAAAATTTATGGTACCCCAATTCATCATATAGCTGAAGAAGGGGTAACAGTTGTGGAAATGGATTCCCCCAAACCTGATGTGCATCCACAACTATTTTGTAAACCTGGTAAAAATACCCATCTTTACCCAGGTAAAACAAAAAAAGCCCTGCCAAAACAGTTCCTCCGGCGGAGAAGTAAGCCATTTTTTTAGAGAAAAGATTGCGGATATTTTTCAACTGGGTATCGGACGAATCGTAAAAATATAATATTCCCAACACGATCAAGCTGATCAGTGTTGAAAATAGAGTGACCTCAAATTTAAAGAAAGAACTTAGAAAAATTGCGGTAATCAGTCCAACTAGGGACATCAGGTTTCTTTTTTCGATTGTCTTTGTAAGGAAGTAAAGAGTCAGAACGACAAAAAAGGGATAAAACCGGTTGTAGTACATCGAAGGTGCTGAAAGCATGAATAAGGCTGCCAAAAATGAGAATCCGGCAGGCATTATTTTTCGGCTGATCGAGTAAACCATTAAAATCATGGCTGGTGTTAACAACGCGACACCAATTCGCAAGCTTTGGATTTCTACCCCAAAAAGCTTGAAAAATAGCAGGCCATACCAATAGCGGCCGGGGAGGTAGCCATTGGGATTAAAATCTATAAGTGCCCTCTCCCCGTTGAGGGTTCTTAGGGTTCCATTGGCATACCCCCCTTCATCCCAAATATTTAGTCCATATCGGGAAAAAGACAAAAAATAAGCCAACAGGCCTGCATATATAATAAGAAGCAAACCCCATGTTTTCCCAGGGGATGAAAACGATGTTTCTTCAGGTAACTTATCCATTCAAGCCGTTATTCCGTCAGGTAGGAGCGCATTTCTTCAGCGAGTTTCTGGTTTTCTTCCAGAATCTGCTCAAGATCCATTTCTTCGTCTTCGGTAATTTTTTCCTTGGACTTCATGATTCGATTAAAAGAATGATCCACAGTTTCGTGAGGGATTTTTCCGGTTTCTATTCCATCAATCATAGCATCTTGCAGTCGGGTTACTTTGGCGAGATCGTGGCAGATAAGAAACAGATCGACGCCAGCGTTGATAGCTAAAGCAGGCAGCTCTTCCGGGGTTTGTGTTACTGCCTGCATCTCCAAGTCATCTGACATGACCAGCCCTTGAAATTGCATTTTCTTGCGTAGTAAATCATTCAAAATATACTTTGAAAATGTTGCCGCAGAGTCTTCATCCCAGGCTGGGTAAACAACATGCGCCGTCATTATTACGTCCAACCCTTCTTGAAAAGCTTGGGCAAAGGGAACCAATTCAATTTTTTCCAGAGACTCTTTGTTTCGCTCTACTCGTGGCAAAGTTAAATGCGAGTCTTGCGAGGTATCACCGTGGCCTGGAAAATGTTTGCCGACTGGGAAAGTTCCAGCATCCTTAAATCCTTGAATTATCTTGCAACCTAATCGGGCGACGACTTCAGGGTTAGAACTTATAGCGCGTTTTCCGATAATAGGGTTTTCAGGGTTTGAATGGACATCAAGAACTGGAGCGTAATCCATATTAATTCCCACGGCTTTCATTTCTTTGCCCATTGCCATTCCAAACCGGTAGGCAAGGTCGTCGGAGTTTGCCTCTCCCAGACAGCACATGGGTGGAAATTGTGTGAAGGGTTCTTGAAGTCTTGCTACGCGGCCCCCTTCTTGATCAACAGAAATAAATAAAGGAGGTGAATCTTGTGCGGTAAGGGACTGCAAATCTTCAATCAACTTTTTAAGTTGTTTTGGGTTTTCGTAATTGCGTTCGAACAAAATCAAGCCACCAATACCCTGTTCGGCAATCAGCTTCTCGGTCCGGGAATTGAGGCAGGTACCCTCGAATCCGGAAACGATCATTTGACCAGTCTTATGTTTAATTGATAACAAGTTGGGTTGGTGGCCGCAGGCCACTTGGGTCGGGCCAATGCTAGCCTGTAACTCGAATGAATATTTAAGGTCCCCCTGTTAAAGAGGGGCTAGGGGGTTAAACATTTCCTCTCTAGGTCTGCTATGTTAACATAAATTGTTAACCCACTTTCAATCAGAAAATTGATTTCAATATATGCTTCGTAGAGTCGTTATAACTGGTTTGGGGGCAGTCAGCCCGAACGGAATAGGGCAGAAGGAATTCTGGGAAAATACTTGTAAGGGAATAAGTGGCATTGACCGCATTACAAGTTTTGATCCTGTTGGTTTGGCTTGTCAAATTGCTGGCGAAGTCACAAATTTTGATCCTTCTCTTTATTATTCTTCCGCAGATTTAAAAAAATTACCGCGCACCGTTCCGCTTGCCGTCGCCGCGACCCAAGAAGCTCTGGCGAATGCCGGAATTGATCTGGATTCCTTTTCAGAAGAAGATTTCGAATCGCTCGGTGTGCTTGTAGGCAGTGGCGGTTCCGGCTTCGATTTTTCTGAAAAACAATTTGAAATATTTTTTTCAAAACAAAAACACAAAATCAGTCCGTATGCGATTTCAAATTCACTGGTGGGTATGCTTTCCAGTGAAATTTCCATACGGTTTGGCTTGCAGGGGCGAAGCCATGTGATTTCAAATGGCTGCACCAGTTCCAGTGATGCCTTGGGTTATGCTTTCAACACTATTCGTTACGGTCAGGAAGACTGGTTTGTGAGCGGTGGAGTAGAGTCCTGCGTTACTCCCGCAATGATGCAAGGGTTTGAAAGAATGAAAGTAAACCCGGTGAACTTTAATGATGATCCTCGCCGGGGTTCACGTCCTTTTAATCGAGATCGCGAAGGGTTTGTTCTGGCAGAAGGTTGTTGGATGATTATTCTTGAAGAATTAGAACATGCAAAAAATAGAGGTGCTGATATTATTGCCGAATTGGTTGGTTATGGAACTACCTGTGATGCGTATCACCGAGTCGCTATTATGCCTGATGGAAAACAATCTACGCGGGCTTTGCGACTTGCGATGAAGGATGCCAAAATCAACGAGGAAGATGTGGATTATATCAATTTTCATGGCACCTCTACATTGCTCAACGATAAAGTCGAAACTTTGGCGGTTAAAAACACTTTTAATGGTAAGGCCTTGAGTATCCCTTCCAGCTCAACCAAGTCGATGGTCGGTCACCCCCAAGGCGCTTCGGGGGCTCTTGGAGTCACAGTCTCTGCGCTTTCTCTGAAAAATGGATTTATGACACCCACGATAAACATGGAAAATCCAGATCCCGAATGTGATATGGATTATATTTCAAATGTTGGCCGGGAAAAAAGAATGGATATTGCAATCAGCAACTGTATTTCGTTCGGCTCAAAAAATTCTTCCATCGTTTTAAAAAGATTCGAGTAGTCAATTGAGTATGAAAAAAAAATGGATAAAAGCTCTAAGTATTTATATTTCTTTCTTTTACATGATGGGTTGCGCAGAAAAGCTGGTCGATGTGAATGTGACTATTGTGGATCAGAAAACGGCACTTGAAAATCAGATTCTGGGGAGCTACGAAGAATTAGGAAACGAGGTATTGTTGTTGGCTTCTGTTAGATCCGTTGACGAAGAGGGGAAATTAAAACCGGTTATCGAAGTCCCCAAAGGCAAAAGGAAGGCCCTCAGGGCTATGCAACGTCAAGAGTTTAATCGTGACGATATTCAAGACTTTAAGAACACCTCATGTGCCGGGGAAGGAAACGATGGCCTGCTGAAATATTTTGAAAATGAACGTACCCTCAAAGATTCCGACTACAAGAGGTTTGTAGTGGCAATTTTGCAAGAAGAAAACGAGGATCGCCTGACGGTTCTCCAGAGAATCGTAGCGACCAATGAAAATTTTTCCGAGAAAGACTTGCCAAAAGTCCAGAAAATATCTGCCAGTCTCAACCGCGATAATGCCCATGCCGGAGAAAAAATTCAATCGGACGACGGGGCGTGGTCAATAAAGCCAAATAGTTAGCCCTAGCGATAAGGCATTTTGCTTCCCTCAAGTTGCTTGACGATATCAGCTTCGAACGTATTCTCTTTGTGGACAAATTCCTCAAGTTCTTTAGGGCTTTTGAATTCAAAAACTTTGGGTTCTTTTTGTCCGCAAATTTCCTCGTCTTGCTCAACCGTTAACAGGTTTTTTTCAATAGACCGGATAACGAATTTTTTTCGTGTTTTTAGTTTGGAAAAAATATCCTGATAAAGGGGCTCTAAATTTAAGGCCATACGATCTCTCCAGCTATAAAAATAATGGGTAAATTGATAAGAAAGCAATTCTAACTTTCCCACATTTTAAAATCAAATATTTTGATTTTTTGGGAACCAAACTGCCACTTATTCTTAACAGGGCAATTATTTTGTGTTAGTCTAGCCAAGCCTTTTTTGAAAAAGGTCCGCTTAATTCTTCTCCTGTTTTTTACCCTGCAACTTTGTAATCCATCCTTAAATGACAAAAAAAATAACACTCAATAAACTAGCTGAAGAAATGATTCGCGAATCACGGCACCCGTTTACCATTACTGACTTCGCGAAAAACCTTGAAAACCGCTGGCAAAAACAGATATCAGAATCTGCCTTGAAGAAGGTGAAAAAGATATTGCTCAATCACCATTTCTTGATTGGAATAAAAGAAGATGACTTTATTCCCTTCCGCGCCGTGGTTGAAAAAGTCAGCCACATTTCTCTTTCTTTGCAATTGGGGACTTGGGAGTTGAAACAGGGAATACTGATTCCTGGACACCGCCTCATGCCATTTAATTTGTCGGATCGAAAGGAGCAGGATCTGGTTTTTATCGATCCCGACGGAAATGAAATTCAAAAACTAAAACAAACTTTTTTTATTCAGGATGTGGCGTCGTTTTACCAGTACTGCGGAAATTTTCCGGAAGAAATTAAAATCAACGAAAAAGTACCGGGAAAAAGCTGCATGACCGTTACAGCTTGGGACATGAATAATTACTATAAGAAATTTGGCAGTAAACCAGGGGATTCTCTTTTGATTGATCTTGTAGATTACGAAAAAGGTGTTTTCCAGGTAAGGCCCTATACTTCAAAGCAGTTTCGTTCAGACCGCTTGCGCAGACGCGCCCTATACCTTGCCCTTGCGACCCAAATGGACCCGTTGTCGCAAGATGAAAAATTCTGTTCTGCTGGACTTGAAAAGCAATTATTGCGAGTTCTTTTTTCAATGGACCAGAGATTTTTAAAAGATGTCGATATTTTTTCGGTCACAGATTTTCTCGAGTCATTACAAGAATGGACGGTAGTAGGTTGTGAAGCGGGGGGTGTTCAAATGTTACCAGCCTGGAAATCAGAATCGGGACCTTTTGTGAGAGCCAGTTCGCGCCGCGTTATCAAGGGTGAACTGGGAACTCTCAATGAAATTTTTCAGGATATTGAACTTTCTTTCGATGCGCAGGAATTTAAATCTATTCTTTATACTGTGATGGCCTCAGACAAATATAAGCTGGAAACGGTTTTTTTCCTTTTGTTTGGTGGTCAGGGAGAACTGTTTAAGGACAAAAAACAACATGAGGTGTTTTATGGCAACCTGCGAGAGATGTTGTTCAAAATTTGTGAGGACTTGAAGACCAAAGAATCTCTTCTTATCAGCAGACTGCGGGAACAATGTGTAGATGTAAAAATGAGTCTGATTGGTGTATTGAGGTTCCTCGAAGATCAGGAAGTCGGACTCGAAGATTTACCTGCCGAAATTTTAAATCAGATTGTCGAACTCGACCAATTTTGCAACGATGCCTTGCATCATTTTTCCATCAGGGATGAACCACCGGAGTTGAAGTTCATCCGTGACTTAAGAGTAGCCCTTAAAGTCGTAGAGCCACAGCTTGTTCTACTTGAAGAAGAAATATATTCCCAGATCGCTATTTATTGAATCGCTCCTTTCAAACCGTGGCCGGATGTTTGCTCGATGTACACTTGAGCCAGGTCTCCGGGTTTGTATAGACCCTCTCCACCTGTTGCGTTCACCCGCCAGTATTGAGGGTTCCTGCCTTTATATGAATAACCGGGTTTCCCGGAATTACCCTCGATGAGGATTTCAATAGTTTTCCCTTTATAAAAGCGACCCCGCTCTTCTGTTAGTCGGTTTTGTAGTTGAATGATTTCCTGGAGCCTTCGACGTTTGACATCTTCGGGAACTGAATCTTCAAATTCATTTGCCGGGGTTCCTGGTCTTGGGCTATAGGTAAACAGAAAACTGCTGCTATAGCCGACCCGCTCCATTACGTTCAAAGTATCTTGAAACTGAACATCGGTTTCGCCAGGGAATCCAACAATTATATCTGTTGTCAAAGAAACACTGGGAACTTCAGACTTTAATTCATCAATCAAGTCGAGATACTCTTCTACTGTATGGTCTCGGCGCATTGATTTTAGAATTTCATTGTTACCACTTTGAATGGGAAGATGAAGATGGTTCATCAAAACATCAAGGTCGCGATACGCGCGAATAGTTTCGCGGGTAAAGTCATTCGGGTGACTGGTGATAAATCGCAATCTTTCCAACCCGGGTATCTCTGCGATCCCATATAAAAGTTCATGAAAGGGGATAGGGTTTTTTAAGCCGTGTTTACCATAAGAGTTAACGTTTTGCCCAAGAAGGATAATTTCTTTAGCCCCATGCTCAATCAGATGGCGTATTTCCTGATGAAGCTCTTCCGGTTCACGGGATTTTTCCCGCCCACGGGTGAATGGAACAATACAGAAAGTGCAAAACTTGTCGCACCCTTTAATAATATTCACAAAAGCACTGGCACCCGGTTTTTGTGGAAAATCCCCAGAAATTTCGGGAATGGAATAAATTTTCTCTGAATCAAACCCGGTCCACACAAAAGGCTTTTTCGATTCATGCACCTGATTGACGGCTTTTCCTATGCCTTCCACCTGATCGGGACCCAGCACAAAATCCAAATAAGGTATCCGTTTTAAAATTTTTTCTCCATCCTGTTGGCCCATACAACCCGTCAAGCCCAAAATCAGGTCTGGATTGGCTGCTTTCAAAGGTTTTAATGCACCAAAGAGTGAAAATGTTTTTTGTTCCGCTTTTTCGCGTATTGAGCAGGTGTTGACCAGAATCAGGTCTGCATCTTCCTTTTCCTGAGTGCGCTGATAACCGGAATGGAACAGAATGAGCTCCATTCTGTCTGTGTCTGCCACATTCATCTGGCATCCGAAGGTATCTAAAAATACTTGTTTCATAAGAGAAGACTTTAAGGCAACCGGCCTTTGTTTACAACAGAACTTTTAAAATTCCGGTTTCCACCCGTTGTGAGAAGCGTTGTTAATAGCATACTAGTTTTAACAAATTATATGTATTTTATACGCACTTATAAAATTTTGTTGACAAACTAGTGGATTTAAAATAAGGTCGTCATATTCCAAGAAAAGTATTTAAATAAGTAGAACCTTTGCGCCAGAACCATTTAAGGGGGGAATTTACTGTGGCCAATACCAATAGTGTCCGACAAATCCGCGAAGCAAAAATGATGAGCAAGGCAGAGCTGGCTCGAAAAGCGGATGTAACCGTTCAAACCATAGACCGAATTGAAAAGGGAAATGAATGTCGGCTCGACACAAAACGAAAGATTATTTTAGCTCTAGGCTACAAATTGGCAGATCGTACAAGAATTTTTGAGGATGAAAATAGCAGTCCTCCTGAATTGCCGAAGAAGTTAATTCGAAAAAAGGACTAGTTGAGGAGAAAGGAGATCTCAAATTTTTGATAAATTAAGGAGATCCTTTTATTCTCGAAAACAATGAGCGGGGATAAACCAAGCCACTTCGATTATCGGAACTAAATTTGGAAACTTTAGTGGGTAGAGGAAATTAAATCAATTTATTCCTAGCTCGGCATGATGCTGGTGAGGAATTGTTTAGTTGTGATTTTTTAAAACATTTAAAAACAAATTCATACGCTTTTAGGTTTCAGCAGGCAAGATTTTTTAAAAATATGCCTTACTCAGGCTTTTTTCTTAATTTTTGCCAAGTTGGTATGAGGTTTGCTTTTTACTATTTGGTTACGAATCAGGAATAACCTTATGTTTTTATCTAAAAAAACACCTTTGGTAGCGATTGATATGGGTTCGCATTCCATCAAATTGGTGCAACTTGCTCAATTGAAGAATGGGAGTTTTGAATTGGTCAGTCTTGGCATAATGCCTTTAGGGGAAGGAAGCATTGTTGAGGGAGCTATCAAAGACCCGGGGCAAGTTGCAGAAGCTCTCGCAAATTTGGTTAAGGCTGAAAAAATTCAATCAAACTTTGTCGTCGCTTCCGTTTCGGGAGAAGCGGTTTTTGTGAAAAAAATCAAAGTCCCGGAAATGTCAGAAGAAGAGTTGTCCAAAAAAATTACCGAAGAGGCCGAGCAATATATTCCGTTTGATATAAACGATGTGGCGTTGGATTACCAAATTCTGGGTAGGGTAAATGGAAACGCTAGCCAAGCCGAAGAACAGGGAAAGAAACCTTCTGATGAAGACAGTGAAGACCAGGATTTATCTATGGTGGAAGCTCTTCTGGTTGCAGTGCAAAGAGATGTGATTGAGGAAAGAACAGACGTTCTTCTTGAGGCAGGATTGAAGCCAGCCATTATTGATCTCGATGTGTTCGCTCTAATGAATGCTGCCCGATTAAACAAAGACCTTACAGCAATGGGGTCTACCGCCTTGATTGATCTAGGAGACTCCTTTGCGCATGTGAATATATTGGAGAAGGGAGCCATAGGTTATACGCGAGATATTCCAATTGGAGGGGGATATTGCTCGACGATGCTTATGTCGAAATTTCAAGTTCCATTCAGCCAGACACATAGGATGAAAGGCGGCTATCTGCCTGACGGGGTTGATAAAGATGAAGTTCTCGCGCTTATTGTGCAGGGCTATAAAAAAGTTTTCGATGAAATCCAGAAATCATTTGAATATTTTTCTACTCTTTCAAATGTTCCGGTTGAACG